>NZ_KV790812.1:0-525 GCF_001807735.1 Neisseria sp. HMSC31F04
GACTCCTCAATAAAAGTGTCACGATCGTATTGGACCACTCGCATATTGTTGAGTGGGTAACTGCCGTCCCCGCCGTAAAACATTATGAGAATTTACCATACTGAAATTCCATCTCGCACATTAGTTGCAATTCAATCTGAAGCCACATTTGGTTTCACAAATATTTTTCAAACTACAAAAATATCTAGCATCTACTGGAACGGAATTTTCACTTTGAATAAATTTTTTCCTCCGATGTATGCACTTCTATACTTCCTCGCTCTCGTTTACTTGTACTGACCGTTGTGGCTGAGATCCTCAATATTACTGTCCGGTTTTATCGATTTACCGTAGTTTCACAGAGGTTTGTCCGATATTAGTTTCCCCGAAAACGATTACCTTCTGATCTCGGTTAAGATCCGAAACAATCGATAAACTAATTCGGCTGTTACTGTTTTCAGTCAGTACAAATGATCTTATCCCTACCAGATCAAGAATGGTTTGCCACCATAAAATTGCCGAAGGTACGACCGTCTATGCCGACAA
>NZ_KV790813.1:0-14892 GCF_001807735.1 Neisseria sp. HMSC31F04
GGATTTTGGGGGGATTTTGCAAAGGTCTCAGGTAGATTAAATTTTGAATAAGTATTAAAGAATGTCCGTATAGCGTGAATGGACAGAATGCCAGAATTTCTTACATACGTTGGATACCAAACGGGTAAAGATTTCATGTATCAAAACATGATTTACAAAATAAATGCTACAGGCAGTTTGGGCAGGTAGCATCAAAGATTTTCCAAAATGTACTAAAGTCCGCTACGCCTTATATTTCCCGCAAAAAGCGGCTTTGCGGCAAACGTTCGTTCGAGCCGCTGTAATCCACAACCAAGCGCAAACCTTCTCCGCCGCGTTCCAACAACACGCAAACCTTACTCTGACGTTGCTGGCCGGAAAACAGTAGCAGGCGCGGGCGGCGTTTTCCCTGCAATACGGCCTTGGCCAAACGCCACGGCGCGAGATTGGCCATCAGCCGAACCAACTCTTCCTGCCAATCGTCGCAGTGTACAGCATCGCCGATATTCAGCAGCAAACCGTGCAGCACTTGCGCCAAATATTTGTCCCAACCGATACCGTATAAAGCCAGTGCGTCATCGAAACGGCCTTCTGCCAACGCGTCAGATGCTTGGGCGGCACGTTCCTCGTCGCCTGCCGTACCGTTGCGGACACTTTCAGACGACCATTCTTCACCGCTGTGCCAACGCCATCGTTCGTCAGCCCAACAATGAGTCTGGTTTTCCACAATCAGTTTTTCCGCCGCAAAAACCAGCGTATTTTTTGCCGCCGCACGCACCACCAAAGCCGGACGACGGCGCATATGGCCAACCGGCGGGCCATACCACGCCAAAACAACCGTACTTCCTTTGGCCGCATTGCCGCGCTTGTCGCGAGGAAAGCCTTCGGCGATACGCTCCCTGTCTGCCGCCGCATAATCGGCAGCCAAGGCAGCTTTATCCCCTGCAGGCCAATCCGCCGTATCGGGCGGAGTTCCTTCCGGCCAAACAAGCTGCTGCGGCAAAACGGCAGACAGCGGGGGCAAATCTTCGGCGGCAACCCGCAACGGCAAATCTTGCCTGATTAAACGGGTGCTTTGACAAAAATCCAGCCAATCTTCCACAAAACCGACCGCTTCATCCAAATCGCAGGTGTAAAAAATTTTACCGCTTTCGCAATCCAAACGCCAATGCGGTTTGCCATCGGCGGGAAACGGTTGGAAAACGACATCGCCACCTTGCACGGAAACAGCGGATATAACCAAAGGCCCATCACAATCGGGATGTGTCAGCAACAGGCTGATATCGGGCAAAGGTGCATATTCGGCAAAATGATGCGACAAAACGGCGGCATCAGGCAGTTTTTGTACGGCAAAAAGCACTTGGTTGAGAAAAGGCAGACGCGGATTATCGTCGGCAATCATGTTTTCAGACGGCCTTAAACATCATAAGTCGTCGAAGCCGTATCGCCGCCGGTACCCGTCCAATTGGTATGGAAAAATTCGCCGCGCGGTTTGTCGGTGCGTTCGTAAGTGTGCGCGCCGAAATAATCGCGTTGCGCCTGCAACAGATTGGCCGGCAGGCGTGCCGTGGTGTAGCCGTCCAAAAAAGTCAGCGCGGAAGTCATGCACGGCATGGGCAGGCCGCATTCGACGGCCTTGGCCGCCACTTTGCGCCAAGACGGCAGCGCGGTTTGCAGGATATTTTTGAAATAAGGGTCGCTGCCCAAGAAAACCAAATCAGGATCGGCTTCATAAGCGTCGCGGATATTGCCCAAGAACGCGCTGCGGATAATGCAGCCTTCGCGCCAAAGCAGGGCGGTGTTGCCGTAGTTCAGTTCCCAGCCGTTGGCCTCACCCGCTTCGCGTATCAGCATAAAGCCTTGGGCGTAAGAAATAATTTTGGATGCCAGCAAGGCCAGACGGAGGGCTTCCAGCCATTCCGCACGGTCGCCCGCCACTGTTTCGACGGTATGGCCGAACAATGCGGCGGCAGTTTCGCGCTGTTGCTTAAAGGCGGAAACGCAGCGGGCGAAAACGGCTTCGGAAATCAAAGTCAGCGGAATACCCAAATCCAAAGCGTTGATGCCTGTCCATTTGCCGGTGCCTTTTTGTCCGGCGGTATCGAGTATTTTGTCTACCAGAGGCAGGCCGTCTGAATCTTTATAAGCAAGGATGTCGGCAGTAATTTCAATCAGATAACTGTTCAGCTCGGTTTTATTCCATGCGGCAAAAGTCTGCTGCATTTCGTCGGCACTCATGCCCAAGCCGTCTTTCATAAACTGATAGGCTTCGCAGATCAGCTGCATATCGCCGTATTCGATGCCGTTGTGCACCATTTTGACGAAATGCCCCGCACCGTCGCGGCCGACCCAGTCGCAACAAGGCTCGCCTTGCGGGGTTTTGGCGGAAATGGCCTGCAAAATGGGTTTGACAAACGGCCAGGCTTCTTCGCTGCCGCCGGGCATAATCGACGGGCCGTTACGCGCGCCTTCTTCGCCGCCGGACACGCCCGCGCCGATAAAGCGTATACCTTTGGCGGCCAGCTCGTGTGTACGGCGGGTGGAATCGGGGAAATTCGCATTGCCGCCGTCGATGATGATGTCGCCTTCTTCAAGGTGCGGCAACAATTGGGCGATAAAGTCGTCCACTACTGTTCCAGCCCGAACCATCAACATGATTTTCCGTGGTTTTTCCAGTTTTTCCACCAAATCGGGAATGCTGTACGCACCGATGATATTCGTGTTTTTTGCCGCGCCGTTGAGAAAATCGTCCACTTTGGAAACGGTGCGGTTGTAGGCCACTACTTTGAAGCCTTTGTCGTTCATGTTGAGTATCAGGTTTTGTCCCATTACGGCCAAACCAATTACGCCGATGTCGCCTTTCATCAGGTGTCCTTCAAAATTCGGTTGGAAAATGGCGTAACTTTACCCGATTGCTGCTGTTCCTGCTATGATTTTTGGTTGTTTGCTTTGATTTTTATACTGTTTTTATGAAATTTTATAACAAAGTCCCAATTTTACGGTTTTGTTTTGTTTGCCGTTATTTGTACTTTAATATGTTTTTATATAAACAGATTGTTTTGTTGAACCGTTAAATTATCTGTGGATAAGCTGTTTTATGTTTTATTTTTCAAATGATTAGGCCGTCTGAAAAGCTGTCGGCAACCATTCCGTTTACGCAGGGATGATTGTGGACTGTTTTCAGACGGCCTCTGTTTTCTGTGGATAAACCCGATTTTTTCCCGCTTTTCAGACGGCTTGTCCGTTTATTTGAAAGAATGAGGGCGGAATCAGGCTGTCGTCGGGAAATTCCACCCACTGATAGGCGGTTTCGTCGGCCAATACTGCCCGCAACAGGGCATTATTGATGGCATGACCGGATTTGTAACCTTCAAACGCGCCGATAATCGGATGGCCGACGATATATAAATCGCCGATGGCATCAAGGATTTTATGGCGCACGAATTCGTCGGGATAGCGCAGGCCTTCGGGATTCAGCACGTCGTTGTCGTCGATAACGATGGCGTTGGACAGATTACCGCCCAAACCCAAATTATGCGACCGCATCATTTCCACTTCCTGCATGAAACCGAAGGTGCGGGCACGGGCGATTTCGTCCACATACGATTGGCCGGCAAAGTCGATTTCGAAAGTCGGCGGGCTGCAATTGAATACGGGATGGTCGAATTCGATGGTCAGCGTTACCTTAAAGCCGTTGTGCGGAGTGAATTTCACCCATTTGCCGTCGGCCTTTACTTCCACCGGTTTGATGATTTTCAAGAAACGCTTTTGCGCCTTCTGATCGATAATGCCGGCATCTTGCAGAAGGTAGAGGAAAGGCAGGCTGGAGCCGTCCATAATCGGAATTTCCGGCGCACTGAGCTCGATTAAGACATTGTCCACGCCGTAGGCCGCAAGGGCGGACATGATGTGTTCGATGGTGCCGACCCGAACGCCTTGTTCGGTTACGATGGTGGACGAAAGACGGGTGTCGTTGATTAGATAGGGCGACAAACGGATGATTTCGCCTTGTTCGCCCGATAAATCGCTGCGGCGGAACATGATGCCTTCGTTTTCTTTTGCCGGATGCAGGGTCAATATCACCCGTTCGCCGGAATGCAGGCCGACGCCTGTCGCGCTGACCGATTTTGCCAAAGTTCTCTGCCGCATATCGCTTCCTTTCCAATCCTAATCATGCCACGTCATCATACGGTAAAAATACGATATCGGCAGCAGGTATTCCATAAATTTTTCCAATCTTTCAGACGGCCTCAGCCTGATGTGGACAACCGCTGCCGAAAAATATCCGCAACCTGGTTTTGTCCACAGATATGGAGGCCGTCTGAAAAAATATCCACAGTATTCAAAAAAGAAAAATTAGCGTTATCCACCTATTTGAACTTAACATAGTGCCATGAAATAAATGCATAATTTTGATTATCCACAATAAATTTCAGCATTCATCGGCATCATCAATTTATATTTTCATATTATTTGGTATCTTTTTACGACAAATCGGCAAAATATAACAGGTAACCTTAGGTAGTCCGTGCCGAATATGATAAAACAGACCGGCGATATTTCTTTACATCAAAATATTGAAGACAAGGAGTGAGACATGGCTATTAAAGTGGCAATCAACGGTTTCGGACGCATCGGCAGACTGGCTTTGCGCCTTATCAGCGAAACACCGGGCATCGAAGTAGCGGCAATCAATGACCTGACACCGGCAGACATGCTGCTGCACCTGTTCAAATACGACAGCACACAAGGCAGGTTTGGCGGAAAAGCGGAATTGAAAAACGGAAATATCGCGGTAAACGGCAAAGAAATCAAAGTATTTTCCAATCCGAATCCCGAAGAACTGCCGTGGGGCGAACTCGGCATAGACGTGGTTTTAGAGTGCACCGGATTTTTTGCCAAAAAAGAAAAAGCGCAGGCCCATATCCGGGCGGGCACGAAGAAGGTAATGATTTCAGCCCCGGGCGGCAATGATGTCAAAACCGTCGTTTTCGGCGTGAACCATCAGATTTTGGACGGCAGCGAAGAAGTGGTTTCCGCCGCTTCCTGCACCACCAACTGCCTGGCGCCGATGGCCGACGTATTGCAACGTGAATTCGGCGTGGTTCAGGGTTTTATGACCACCGTTCATGCCTACACCGGCGACCAGAATACTTTGGACGCGCCGCATCGGAAAAACGATTTCCGCCGCGCCCGCGCCGCCGCTTTGAACATTGTGCCGAATACCACCGGTGCGGCCAAAGCCATCGGCCTGGTGATTCCGGAGCTGGCAGGCAAACTTGACGGCTCGGCGCAGCGCGTACCCGTCGCCACCGGCTCGCTGACCGAATTGGTTTCGGTCTTGTCGCGCGAAGTAACGGTTGAGGAAATCAATGCCGCGATGAAGGCTGCCGAAAGCGAAGCCTTTGCCTACACGGAAGATCCGATTGTTTCTTCCGACGTTATCGGTTTGCAGGCCGGTTCGCTGTTTGATGCCACGCAAACCCGCGTTATCGGCAGCGGAAATAATCAGTTGGTGAAGACCGTATCGTGGTACGACAACGAAATGTCTTACGCCTGCCAGCTTATCCGCACATTGGTTTATTGGGCGGGTTTGAACGCCTAATCCGGTGTCAGTGATTGTTTTGGGCCGTCTGAAAAAGGTTTTCAGACGGCCTTTTGGTTTTCTGCGGCAGGCATTAGGCCGTCTGAAAGACAAATACGGCAGGCGGTGTTTCGGGTACAATGCTGCCGACCTGAAAAACGGAGAATCCAATGAATCAAACCGAGCAACAGCCGAATGTGGACAACGAAGAAATCGACAAATTCAGCCGCCTGGCCGACAAATGGTGGGATAAAGAGAGCGAATTCAAGCCGCTGCACGACATCAACCCCATCCGTTTGGACTATATCGACCGCTTTGCCGGTTTGGCGGGTAAGAAAGTGCTGGATGTCGGCTGCGGCGGCGGCATCTTGAGCGAAAGCATGGCCGACCGAGGCGCGGCGGAGGTCTTGGGTATCGATTTGGCGGAAAAATCGCTGCAAACCGCCGAAAACCATGCAAAGATGAGGCAGTTGGACAATATTGCCTACCGCTGCGTCAGCGTGGAAGATTTGGCGGCCGAAACCCCTCAGGCTTACGACGTCGTTACCTGCATGGAAATGATGGAGCATGTGCCCGATCCTGCCGCCATCATCCGTTCTTGCGCCCGTCTGGCCAAATCGGGCGGCATGGTGTTTTTTTCCACCATCAACCGTAACCCGAAATCTTATCTGCATGCCATTTTGGGGGCGGAATATATTTTGAAGCTGGTGCCCAAAGGTACACACGACTGGCAGAAGTTCATCACGCCTGCCGAATTGGCGCGTATGTGCCGCCAAGCCGGGCTGGATATTGCCGACAGCAAGGGTTTGACTTACAACCCGCTGCTGAAACATTATTCGCTCAGCGATAAAGTGGATGTTAATTATATGGTTGCCTGCCGGTTGGCTTAGTTTGAAATCTTTTCTTCCGAATGGTTTTGAGGCCGTCTGAAAATATCGTTTCAGACGGCCTCAAATTCAAATTGCTCCGATTGGTTTGATTTGAATGATGGCGGCGGTTTGCCCTTCAATCCTAAATTTTACTTCCCAACCGGCAATTTCCATCACATAAATCCGTTCGGCGATGTCTTGGTAGGCCGGGCGCGGGTCTTGGGCGACGGATTGTTCAATCAGGGTTTTCAGGCCGTCTGAAAGGCCGTCCGCCTCAGTCTGCCAAACAATATCCAGCAACGGAGGGGATTCGGCGGCAAAACCGGCAGCCGCGTCGGGGCGGGCTTCGACAAAGGGTATGTAAGGTTTGATGTCGATAACCGGCGTACCGTCTAGCAAATCTGCGCCGCTGCAGTGGATTTTCACGCCGCCGCTGCCGCATTCTATGCCTTCCAATTTCAACAACGACAAGCCGAGATGGTTGGGACGGTGCGGGCTGCGGGTGGCAAACACACCCATTTTCCGTTTTCCGCCCAAACGCGGCGGCCGCACCATAGACGACCAGCCTTCGCCGAGTACGCCGTGAAAGATAAAATGCAGCCAGATGTAGCCGAAACCTTCCAAACCGCGTACGGCATCGGCGGTAAATTCGGGCTTCAATTCGATGACGATTTCCGCCGACGGCACCAGCCCGGGCTGGCGGGCGATGCCGAATTTCTGCGTATAGGGCGAATTCACGCGGCCTATGGTTTCTATGGTATACCGCATTGTGGATAACTATGTTGGTAAGTTGTGCGGATTGTAGCACGGTGCGGCGGTGCTTTTGTTATAATGCCGCTCTGTTTGCGGCCGATGGAAAAATAGCGCCATGATTGTTTCAATTGATGTTGATGCACAGAAAACCTTTACCCCGCTTTGTCCGGCCGAATTGCCGGTGGCCGGCGGGGACACTATTGCCGCGGAGTTGAACGCGCAGGCCGAGTTGGCCGATTTGCGTGTAATGACGAAAGACGCACACAGCCCGAATGCCCGCTGGCTTGTGGATAACCCTGTGGATATGTTGAAACCGACAGGTTTGGCAAACGCTGATTTGACGTGGGTTTCCCATGCGATTGTCGGCAGCGAAGGGTTCGATTTATTAAATGGCCTTCCTGATTATCATGGGTATGATTATTGCGTATGGAAGGGAGTAGACCCCGAATTGCACCCTTACGGCGCGTGTTATCACGATATCGAAGAAAGGTTGAGTACAGGCCTAATCGAATGGCTGATGGCAAAGGGGGCGGAAACAGTTCTGGTGGGCGGTTTGGCCACCGATTATTGTGTCAAACATACGGTATTGCAGCTTTGCCGCAGCGGAGATTGGCAGGTTATCGTGAATGCGGCAGCTTGCCGCGGCATTGCCGAAGAAACGGTTGAACAAGCTTGGCACAAAATGCAGGCAGCCGGAGCAATCGTGTTGCCGAATACTGAAAAAATAAAAGATTATTTGAAATCATCAGTTTGATTCTGTTTCACGTGAAACAGGCTAATGTGGTGCAAAAGGAATCTGGCGATAACGCAATGAAAGTATTATTGGTCCGCCTGTCCAGTATGGGCGATTTAATCCACACTTTGCCGGCGGTAAACGATTTATCCGTCTGCCGCCCCGATATCGAATTGCATTGGTTGTGTGAAGCGGGATTCGCCGATATTGCACAGCTGCATCCTTTTGTGAAAAAAATCCATACCCTAAGCTGGCGGCAATGGCGCAAACAGTTGGGTAAAAGGGAAACTTGGCAGGAAATAGGCCGTCTGAAAACCAATTTGCGGCAAGAAAAATTTGATTTGGTGTTGGACAGCCAAAACCTGATAAAAAGTGCACTGCCGGCAAAAATGGCAGGTGCGCCGGTGTGGGGGTTGGACAAATACAGTGCGCGTGAAAGTTGGGCGGCCTGTTTGTATAACCGCGTGTTTCTTGTTCCTAAGGATCGAGATGCCGTTTGGCGCAACCGCAGTCTGTTTGCCCAAGCATTCGGTTACGAATTGCCGGAAAAATTGATTTTCGGTGCGCAAATTCCCGAAAAAGGCCGTCTGAAAACCGAAAAACCGTATTATGTCGCCCTGCATGCTTCTAGTCGCGACAGCAAATTATGGCAGCCTCAATATTGGCGCGAGCTGATGTGGCTGATGCATGAACGAGACAGCGGTACGATATACCTGCCTTGGGGCAGTGAGAAGGAAAAAATCCGTGCCGAGAGCCTTTCAGACGGCCTGCCGTATGTTCGGGTGTGCGATAAAATGAATCTGATGCAGGCGGCAGAATTATTGCAGGATGCGGCTGGCGTGGTCGGCGTGGATACCGGATTGCTGCATTTGGCCAATGCGTTCGATAAGCCTTTGGTCGGTATTTATACCGATACTGCCCCCGAAAAAACCGGTGTGCAATCGTCGCCGAAAGCAGCCAATATCGGCGGCATCGGCCAAATGCCCGAGCCGCAAACCGTTTTCAAATTACTGTTGCAGGGCATGAATGCGGAAGAGGCCGTCTGAAAACAGATGAAGTAACAAATAATGTCGATAACGAAAAAAGGCAGCCGCCGAATTGTTGTAGACGGCACAGTATATCGTTGGGTGATCCGCCGCAAGCCTTCGCGCGGGCAAGCTGATTATGCCGAACTGCTTACTTTTGCCGTTGTGCAGGAAAATATACGCGGCAGTTTATTGCACGTTAATATGAATGCCGCACGATATGACATTATGTATGACGTACCTCACAGCGTTGTTAGTCCTAAAACGGTTGCCGTCGCTATTCACAAGGCTTTGACAGCAGGTTGGCAGCCCGGATACGGCGGCAGTACATTTTGTATTGTTTGGTCGGAAACATTCCCGGATATTTAAAAAATTAACGGTATTACAGTTTATTGATTGTGCGCCGATGTTTGGTTTTATCAAAAATTTCCTATGCGGACCTTATCCTTGTTCGGGTCGTAAAGCCGGGATTTGTTCGGAAGAAAATGCAAATTTTCAAATAGGGATAAGGCAGCGATTTGTGTAAACCCGTGTGTGAAAACATTCGATTCGGCAATCCGAAAAATCAAAATAATTTCTTCAAAATATAGTCGAAAGGAATTCCAATGAAAGCACTGGTCGCCGTAAAGCGCGTGGTGGATTACAACGTCAAAGTGCGGGTAAAGGCCGATGGCTCGGACGTGGACATCGGCAACGTCAAAATGTCGATGAACCCGTTTGACGAAATTGCGGTGGAAGAAGCCGTACGCCTTAAAGAGTCGGGTAAAGTAAGTGAAATTGTCGCCGTGTCGCTGGGCGGCAAAAAATGCGAAGACACCCTGCGCACTGCTTTGGCCATGGGTGCCGACCGCGCCGTCCATGTTGAAACCGAAGCCGCTTTAGAACCGCTGGCTGTGGCCAAACTGCTCAAAGCTGTGGCCGACAAAGAGCAGCCGCAAATCCTGCTGTTGGGTAAACAGGCGATAGATGACGATGCCAATCAAACCGCCCAAATGCTGGCTGCCCTGATGAATGCGCCGCAAGGTACATTTGCCGGAAAATTGGAAATTGACGGCGGTGAAGCCGTAGTAACGCGTGAAATCGACGGGGGAATGGAAACGGTCGCCCTGAAACTGCCTGCCGTTATCAGTGCGGATTTGCGCCTGAATGAACCGCGTTACGTCAAACTGCCGCAGATTATGCAGGCTAAGAAAAAACCGTTGGAAAAATCCACGCCCGAAGAATTAGGTGTAAATACGGCACCCCGTATGCAGGCGGTGTCCTACGCCGAACCGAAAGCGCGGAAGGCCGGCGAAAAAGTCGGCAGTGTGGCTGAATTGGTGGAAAAACTCAAAGCTGCCAAAGTGATTTAAGGAGAAAATGATGAACGTATTAGTGATAGCAGAACACAATAATCAAACCTTGAATCCGGCCGTCCGCCATGCTGTTTCCGCTGCTGCCAAACTGGGTAGCGTACATCTGTTGGTGGCGGGCAGCGGCGCGGCGGCCGTGGCAGAACAGGCGGTAAAAGTGGCCGGCGTGGAAAAAGTATTGCTGGCCGATGCGCCTCATTATGCCGAAGCATTGGCAGAAGAACTCGCGCCCTTGGTTGTATCTCTGGCTGCCGATTACCGGTACATCGCCTCCGCTGCCGATGCCTTCGGCAAAAATCTGATGCCGCGCATTGCTGCTTTGCTGGATTGTTCGCAAGTATCCGATGTGGTTGAAATCATAGACGGTGATACCTTTGTCCGTCCGATTTACGCCGGAAACGCGCTGGTTACATTGAAATGCACAGAGCCGAAATTGGTGCTGACTTTCCGTACCACCGCTTTTGATGCCGCCGCAGACGGCGGTTCGGCCGAAACCGTTTCTACCGCACCTACGCCCGCACAAAATATCAGCCGATTCGTCAGCCGCGAGCTGCCGCAATCAGAGCGTCCCGAACTGACGCAGGCGCGTGTAGTGGTGTCCGGTGGCAAGGGTTTGGGCAGCAAAGAGAATTTTGATGCCGTGCTGACCCCGCTGGCCGATGTTCTGGGTGCGGGAATAGGCGCATCCCGTGCGGCCGTTGACGCCGAATATGCGCCAAACGACTATCAGGTCGGACAAACAGGCAAAGTGGTCGCGCCCGAGCTGTATATCGCAGTCGGCATATCCGGCGCGATTCAGCACATCGCCGGCATGCAGGACAGCAAAACCGTGGTTGCTATCAATAAAGATCCCGAAGCGGCAATTTTCAATGTAGCGGATTACGGTATAGTGGGCGATTTGTTTGATATCGTGCCGCAATTAACGGCGGCACTGAAACAATAAGGCGTTTCACGTGAAACAGGCCGTCTGAACGGAAACTTAAAAGCATCCTCTTTCAGACGGCCTGTGCTTTTAAACCCATCATTTTTCAAATCCAAAATCCGATGCAGTCAAGACGCAACTATGATTGGAATGGTGTGGAAAGGGTGTGCTTTATGTGCGGTTTCAATATCTGTTTCAAAAAGATGGAAGGCTTATTGTCGGCGGTCTGCAAAGCGGTTTTTATTGTCAGGAAGGCCGTCTGAATATGGCCGATACTTTTCGTACCCTGTCCGCATCGGCTGAAGCAGAATTTAAAGATAAGGGCAGCCGTTTTATTGCCTACGCCTACCCGATACGTACCACTGAAGAGGTAAAAAAACTGGTAGATGACCAGCGACAGGCGCATCATAAGGCACGGCATTGGTGTTATGCCTACCGCCTCGGTACAGACGACCTGCAATTTCGTGCCAATGATGATGGAGAACCTTCCGGCAGCGCAGGACGGCCGATATTGGGGAAGATCGATTCTTTCGGTCTGACCGATGTACTGATTATTGTCGTGCGCTATTTCGGCGGTACACTGCTGGGCGTTCCGGGTTTGATACATGCTTACAAAACAGCTGCAGCCGAAGCCTTGAAAACCGCTGTTGTCGTCGAAAAAAACATCGAAAAAACCGTATTTTTGCGTTGCGATTATCCAAATTTGAACGATGCCGTGAGGATTGCCAAACAGCATCAGGCTGAAATTATTGCACAAGATTTGCAACTCGACTGTCGTCTGACCGTGTGTATCCCGCAAGCCAATTATGAAAACTGTTTGGCTGCTTGGCGGCAGACGCGTGCGATTGATATCAGTGAGCAAGGAAATATGGAAGATGAATAATCACATCCAAAGGCCGTCCGAAAACGCCGCTGATAGTTTAAACCGCATCGAAATAGATACTCCGCTTGGTGAAATGACAGCCGTATTCAGCAGAAAAGGGCTGTGCCTGCTCGAATTTACCGACCAACAGACTTTATCGCGTGAATTACAGGCTGTTATGAAACACCATAATGCGGAGAAATGTATTGAACAAAAGAACGCCGATACTGAAAACCTGCGCCGCCAATTGGCCGAATACTTTGCCGGCCGGCGGCAAAACTTCGACATACCGCTTGATTTAATCGGCACGCCGTTTCAACAGCAGGTTTGGCATATCCTGCAAACCATACCTTATGGCGATACGCGCAGCTACAAACAGCAAGCGGAAGCTTTGGCTAATCCCAAAGCCGTTCGTGCAGTAGCTGCCGCCAACGGTGCAAACAAAATCTCCATCATCATTCCCTGCCATCGCGTTATCGGCAGCAACGGCAAGCTGACCGGCTATGCCGGAGGATTGCCGCGCAAACAGGCATTGCTGGATTTGGAAAGCCACCGTATCCCCCTGTTTTAAATTGAATATCTTACATAAATATTGGAAACAACATGACAATCAAAACCCGTTTCGCCCCCAGCCCCACCGGCTACCTGCACATCGGCGGCGTGCGCACCGCCTTGTTTTCATGGGCGTTTGCCCGCCATCACAAAGGCGAGTTCTTATTGCGTATCGAAGACACCGACTTGGTGCGTTCTACCGCTGAATCCGTCAACATCATCCTCGACGGCATGAAATGGGTCGGTCTCGATTACGACAACGCCGACAACGTCGTGTATCAAACCCGCCGTTTCGACCGCTATAAAGAAGTCATCGCCGAACTCTTGGAAAAAGGTGCCGCCTACTACTGCTATTGCAGCAAAGAAGAGCTGGAAGCCATGCGCGAGAAAGCCGAAAAAGAAGGCACGGCAACTTACGACCGCCGCTGGCGTCCCGAAGAGGGCAAAACCCTGCCCGAAATCCCTGCCGACGTGCAACCCGTCGTCCGCTTCAAAACGCCTTTGGACGGCGTTACCCAGTGGACGGACTTGGTCAAAGGCGAAATCTCCATTCCCAACGAAGCACTCGACGACCTGATTATCGCCCGCGCCGACGGCACGCCGACCTACAACTTCTGCGTCGTGGTGGACGACTACGACATGGGCGTTACCCACGTTATCCGCGGCGACGACCATGTGAACAACACGCCGAAACAAATCAACATCTTAAAAGCCATCGGCGCGAACCTGCCCGAATACGGCCACCTGCCCATGATTCTTAACGAACAAGGTAAAAAAATCTCCAAACGCAGCGGCGATACCGTCGCCATCACCGATTTCGGCGCGATGGGCATCCTGCCCGAAGCCATGCTCAACTATCTGGCTCGTTTGGGCTGGGCGCACGGCGACGACGAGTTCTTCACAATGGAACAATTCATCGAATGGTTTGATTTAAAAGACGTTTCCCCGTCCCCAAGCCGCATGGACTTGAAGAAACTCTACTGGATCAACGGCGAACACATCAAAATCACCGCCAACGAAAAACTCGCGGAACTCATCAAACCCCGCCTCGCCCTACGCGACATTTACGACACGGCAAAACCCGCGTTGGAAGACGTGTTGGCACTGGTCAAAGACCGCGCCCAAGACCTGAACACCCTCGCCGACGAGTGCCTCTACTTCTACGTCAAACAAACGCCTGCCGAAGCGGACGTGCAGAAACACTGGGACGACGAAGCCGCCGCCCGTATGCTGCGCTTCGCCGAACGCCTCGAAGGGCTGGAAGACTGGAACGCCGAAGCCATCCACGACCTGTTCAAACCCTTCTGCGACGAAGAAGGAATCAAAATGGGCAAACTCGGTATGCCCCTGCGCCTCGCCGTCTGCGGCACGGCGAAAACGCCCAGCGTCGATGCCGTGTTGGCACTAATCGGCAAGGAAGAAATGTTGAAACGGATACGTTCGTAAAATAGAAAGGCCGTCTGAAAAGTTTCAGACGGCCTTTTTTAGTTTCGCAAGCACTATTCTTCGCTTTGGTTTTTATCTTTTTTACGCCATAAGCCTTTAAACAACGCGCCTGCACCAATCACGCCGACAGCAATCAATTTGCCAAATTTGGCAAGCAATGCGCCGGCAAGCGCCAGCAAGCCCAGTTTTTTCGCAGCCAATCCGCCGACTAAGGCAGCCAATCCGTATTCCGCCACTTTGTCGGTCGCGGCATTGAAATCACTGTAACGCTTGCCTTCGTTGAATTCGATATTGCCCAATAATTCCCGTGCGATAGGTTTGTATTGGTCTATGCTTTTTAAATCGGTGACCATGGTTAGTTCGATAAAGCCTTCGCGACCAAGCTGGTAAGTGTTGTAGTTGATGGTAAGATTTTGGTCGGGTTTGTTTTTCTCCAAAACGTCAATCGACCAAATCAGGCGATGGGTAGCCGCATCATATTGCGGTTTTTCCACCCAGCCGCGTGTTTCCAATTCAGGCAGGTTGCGGGCGGCACGTTCTTTGTTTTGTTCGGTTGTGCCTTCTTTCAATTGTTCAAGCATGGCTTCGACATCCCATTCCTTGGCATCATCGTCTTTGATGTAGCCGGAATCGGTAAAGGTCAGATCCACCAGCCAGGGAGTATCGCTTTCATCATTCTCTTGTTCCGACAGAATCAGCCCGTAACGGTTGGGGTCTGTACTGTTGCCGGCCTCCTCCATCATGGTGTTGGCGGCTTCTTTTTTGATAAAGACCATTTTAGCGGGCTGAGACCTTTGCAAAATTCCTTTTCCTCA
>NZ_KV790814.1:0-23418 GCF_001807735.1 Neisseria sp. HMSC31F04
GCTGAGGAAAAGGAATTTTGCAAAGGTCTCATCTGATGAATACTATATGGTTTAACCGTTGATTCGCCTTTAATTTTCCTGAAACTCATCGCCCGCTTCATTGAACCTATCGGTGCCTTCTAAGATTTTTTGCGGCTTTCACGGCCTGCCTCCCTCAAGCACGGACAACAAACATGAAACAAAAAAGACGGCGCGGCAAGGCCGCCCGTCCGATACGGTTGAGGCCGTCTGAAAACACCAAAACGGTTTTTCAGACGGCCTTTTGATTATACGGCTGCCGCCGTGTCGTGCTCGAAATCCAACACGGCTTCTTCCTTCTCCGCATCCCAATCCAGCCGCACGAAACCGCCGTCCGCCAGCCGTCCGAACAGCAATTCGTCGGCCAGCGCGCGGCGCAGTTTGTCCTGAATCAGGCGGCGCATCGGACGCGCGCCCATTTGCGGGTCGAAGCCTTTTTCGGCCAGATAGGCGCGCAGGGCGGGGGTAAACTCGGCCTCCACCTTTTTCGCCAAAAGCTGCTGTTCTAGTTGCAGCAGGAATTTATCGACGATGCGGGTGATGACTGCGCCATCCAGCGGTGCGAAGGGGATGATTGCGTCCAAGCGGTTGCGGAATTCGGGCGTGAAGGTTTTGTTTACAGCCTGCATCTCGTCGCCGCGCTCGTGCCGTCCTGTAAAGCCGAAGCTCGGGCGACTCAGGCTTTCCGCACCGGCATTGGTGGTCATAATCAGTACCACGTTGCGGAAATCCGCGCTTTTGCCGTTGTTGTCGGTCAGCCTGCCCGCGTCCATGACCTGCAGCAGGATGTTGAAGATGTCGGGGTGGGCTTTTTCGATTTCGTCCAAGAGCAAAACGCAGTGCGGCTGCTTATTGACCGCTTCGGTCAACAGGCCGCCTTGTTCGAAGCCGACGTAGCCCGGCGGTGCGCCGATGAGGCGGGAAACGGCGTGGCGTTCCATGTATTCGGACATGTCGAAGCGTTGCAGCGGCACGCCCAACGAGAAGGCCAGCTGTCGGGCGACTTCGGTTTTACCCACGCCGGTGGGGCCGGAGAACAGGAAGCTGCCTATCGGCCGATCGGGCGAACCCAAGCCCGAACGGGACATTTTTACCGCCGATGCGAGCGCGTCTATGGCGGCATCTTGGCCGAACACCATATTTTTCAGGTCGCGCGCCAGATATTTCAGCACTTGTTTGTCGTCGTGGGAAACGGTTTTTTCCGGGATGCGGGCGACTTTGGCGATAACGGCTTCGATTTGGGCTTTGCCGATGACTTTTTTCTGTTTGGATTTGGGCAGGATTTTCTGCGCTGCGCCCGCTTCGTCCACAATATCTATAGCTTTGTCGGGTAGGAAGCGTTCGTTGATGTAGCGGGCGGAGAGCTCGGCCGCGGCTTCGAGTGCGCCGTTGGTGTAGCGCACGTCGTGGAAGTTTTCAAACACGGGCTTCAGGCCGCGCAGGATTTCGACGGTTTCGGCCACGCTGGGTTCGGTGATGTCGATTTTTTGAAAACGGCGGCTCAGGGCATGGTCTTTGGCGAAGATGGTGCGGTGTTCGTCGTAAGTGGTCGCGCCGATACAGCGCAGCGCACCTTTGGCCAGTGCGGGCTTGAGCAGGTTGGACGTGTCCATCGTGCCGCCGCTGGTGCTGCCCGCGCCGATAATGGTGTGGATTTCGTCGATAAAGAGTATCGCGCCGTCCACTTTTTCCAAGGCTTTGACCACGGCTTTCACGCGCGCTTCAAAATCGCCTCGGTATTTTGTCCCGGCCAGCAGCGCGCCCATATCAAGCAGGAAGACGGTGTGCCCGGCCAGCACTTCGGGTACGTCGCCGCGGACGATTTGGTATGCCAGCCCTTCGGCCAGCGCGGTTTTGCCCACGCCCGCCTCGCCCACCAAAAGCGGATTGTTTTTGCGGCGGCGGCACAATACCTGTACCAGCCTCTCCATTTCGTTTTTGCGGCCGATTAACGGATCGATGCGTCCGGCCTGCGCCTCGGCATTGAGGTTGACAGTGTATTTCGCCAGCGCATCGCCTCCGGCTGCGGCATTTTCTTCTTCTCCGTTTTCAGACGGCCTCTCCGCGCCGTCGTCTCCCGCGTCGCCATGCGCCAGATAACGCAGGATTTCGACGCGGCTGACGGATTGCAGCTGGAGGAAATAAACGGCCGGACAGTCTTTCTCGCTCATCAGCGCCACCAGCACGTCCACCGGCTGCACTTCGCGTTTTTCCACCGACTGGGCATGAACAATCGCCCGCTGCATCACACGTTGGAAACCGAGTGTGGGCTGGGTTTCCACCTTGTCCATCAGATTGGGCGGCAGCGTGGGCGTGTTGTCCTGAATGCTGCTGACCAGCTGGCCGGACAGGACATCCAAGTCCACATGCAGGGCTTCCAGCACCTGCTGCACGTCGTCGGACTGCTCCATCAATGCCAGCAGGAGCTGTTCCAAAGTAATCAGCTCGAAACTGCGGGCGCGGGCATCGGCATAAAGTTCCTGCAAAATCCGTTCCATCGCATCCGAAATCATGAAACCTCCTCCAAAATACATTTCAACGGGAATCCGGCGTCTTCGGCGCGGTGGTGTACCTGCATTTGCTTGGTCTGCGCGATGTCGCGGGTGTAGACGCCGCACAAGCCCTTGCCTTCATGATGCACCAGCAGCATCACCGCCACCGCCCTGTCTTCGGGCAGCCGGAAAACTTCGGTTAAAACCTCCACCACGAAATCCATGGTGGTATAGTCGTCGTTGAGTAGGAAAACGCCGTATTTGCGCGGCGGGCGAAGTTGCAGCGCGCTGCCGCCTTCGGCCTGTTGGTGTTGTGTTCCCATGATGTTCTTTTTTCTGTCGCGATTCGGAAGCCGCCTATATTTTGTCTGCTTAGGCTTTTTTCAATCTTTTCAGACGGTCTCTTCGCCTCATAAATAGGAATGGTTATACTTTATCACAAATCATCAGAGGCCGTCTGAAAACCTTCCAAGCCATCCCGCTCCTTACACCCGCTGTTAATCTGCTAAAATTCCGCTTTTACAACCCATCTCGGCAGCCCGAAAAATTTTCCGGCTGCCGCAAGCCATTGTCCCTACGCCATGACCTACCCTATCCCCAACCCCCGTGAAAAATCCCGTTGGCTCAATCTTTCGCAAGGCTCGCTGCCGCTGGCTTTGGCGCGTTATCTGCCGCATAAGCGGCTCAAAGTCGTGCTGACCCAAGATACGGAACAGGCGTTGCGCCTTCAGACGGCATGGCGGTTTTTCCGTCCGCACGATACGGCGGTGTTCCTACCGGACTGGGAAACGCTGCCTTACGAGCGGTTTTCGCCGCATCAGGATTTGGTGTCGGAGCGGCTCTCGGCGTTGTGGCAAATTAAGAGCGGCGCGGCGGATGTGCTGTTCGTGCCGGTTGCCACGGCGATGCAGAAGCTGCCGCCCGTGCCGTTTCTGGCGGGGCGCACGTTTTGGCTGAAAACGGGGCAGACTTTGGATATAGGCCGTCTGAAAACCGATTTGGTGGATGCAGGTTATAACCATGTTTCCCATGTTGTCGCGGCGGGCGAATTTGCCGTGCGCGGCGGGATTGTCGATTTGTTCCCAATGGGCAGCGAAATGCCGTACCGCATCGATTTATTTGACGATGAAATCGACAGCATCAAAACCTTTGACACCGAGACGCAGCGCACCATCTCGCCCGTTTCCGAAATCCGCCTACTGCCGGCGCACGAATTCCCCACCGACAGCGAAGCGCAAAAAATCTTCCGCAGCCGCTTCCGCGAGGAAGTCGATGGTAATCCAAACGATGCCGCCGTATATAAAGCCGTCAGCAACGGCCACTTCGGCGCGGGCGTGGAATATTATCTGCCGCTGTTTTTTGAAAACGAGTTGGAAACGCTGTTTGACTATATCGGCGAAGACGCGCTGTTTGTCTCTTTAGGCGACGTTCATGCCGAGGCAAACCGCTTTTGGAGCGACATCAAATCGCGTTACGCCATGGCGCAGGGCGATGAAACTTATCCGCCTTTGCTTCCACAGCATTTGTATCTCTCTGCCGATGTGTTCGCAGGCCGTCTGAAAAACTACGGACAAGTGCTGCCCGATGTTTCCGGCAAGGAACACATCCTGCCCGACCTTGCCGTCAACCGCCAATCCGACGAACCGTTGCAGGCATTGAAGGATTTTCAGACGACCTTTGACGGACGGATTTTGCTGTGCGCCGAAAGTTTGGGACGGCGCGAAACCATGCTCGGTTTCTTGCAGCAAAACGGTTTGAAAGCCAAAAGCGTGTCCGACTGGCAGGGCTTTTTGTCGGCGCATGAGCCGCTGATGATTACAGTGGCGCCGTTAGCTTACGGGTTTAAATTAGAAGATCAAAATATCGCGGTCATTACCGAATCCGATCTTTATCAATATGTTGCCCGCTCGCGCAAACATCATCGTAAGAAACACGCCGCTGTTTCAGACGGCCTGTTGCGCGACCTTGCCGAAATCAATATCGGCGATCCTGTTGTACACGAAGAACACGGCATCGGGCGGTATATGGGCTTGGTAACGATGGATTTGGGCGGCGAAACCAACGAAATGATGTTGCTCGAATACGCGGGCGAAGCGCAGCTTTATGTGCCTGTTTCGCAACTGCATTTAATCAGCCGCTACTCCGGCCAGGCGCATGAAAACGTCGCCCTGCACAAGCTCGGCAGCGGCGCGTGGAACAAAGTGAAACGCAAAGCCGCCGAAAAAGCACGCGACACCGCCGCCGAGTTGCTCAATCTCTACGCCCAACGCGCCGCCCAATCGGGACACAAGTTTGAAATCAACGAGTTGGATTATCAGGCGTTTGCTGACGGTTTCGGCTACGAAGAAACCGAAGACCAGGCCGCAGCCATCGCCGCCGTGATTAAAGATTTGACGCAGGCGAAGCCGATGGACCGCCTAGTGTGCGGCGATGTCGGTTTCGGCAAAACCGAAGTCGCCCTGCGCGCCGCGTTTGTGGCAGTGATGGGCGGCAAACAGGTCGCCGTACTCGCCCCGACCACGCTTCTGGTGGAGCAGCACGCGCAAAACTTCGCCGACCGCTTCGCCGATTTCCCCGTAAAAGTCGCCAGCCTTTCGCGTTTCAACAACAGCAAAGCCACCAAAGCCGCGCTGGAAGGCATGGCAGACGGCACGGTCGATATCGTTATCGGCACGCACAAACTGGTGCAGGACGACATCAAATTCAAAAACTTAGGTTTAGTGATTATTGATGAAGAACACCGCTTCGGTGTGCGCCAAAAAGAGCAGCTCAAACGCCTGCGCGCCAATGTCGATATCCTCACCATGACCGCCACACCGATTCCACGCACCCTCAGCATGGCGCTCGAAGGTCTGCGCGACTTCTCGCTGATTACTACCGCGCCCAGCCGCCGCCTCGCCGTCAAAACCTTTGTCAAACCCTTTAGTGAAGGCAGCGTGCGCGAAGCCGTATTGCGCGAACTCAAACGCGGTGGGCAGGTATTTTTCCTGCACAACGAAGTGGATACCATCGAAAACATGCGCGAGCGGCTGGAAACCCTATTACCCGAAGCCCGCATCGGCGTAGCGCACGGACAACTGCGCGAGCGCGAGCTGGAGCAAGTCATGCGCGATTTTTTACAGCAACGATTTAACGTATTGCTCTGTTCCACCATCATCGAAACCGGCATCGACATCCCCAACGCCAACACCATCATCATCAACCGCGCCGACAAATTCGGACTGGCACAATTGCACCAGCTTCGTGGGCGTGTCGGCCGCAGCCACCACCAAGCCTACGCCTACCTGCTCACGCCCGAATACATCACCAAAGACGCAGAAAAACGCCTCGACGCCATCGCGGCGGCAGACGAACTCGGCGCAGGTTTCACCCTCGCCATGCAGGATTTGGAAATCCGCGGCGCAGGCGAAATCCTCGGCGAAGGTCAGTCCGGCGAAATGATACAGGTCGGCTTCACGCTCTACACCGAAATGCTCAAACAAGCCGTGCGCGACCTCAAAAAAGGCCGCCAGCCCGACCTCGACGCACCGTTGGGCATCACCACCGAAATCAAACTGCACAGCCCCGCCCTGCTGCCCGAAAGCTACTGCCCCGACATCCACGAACGGCTCGTCCTCTACAAACGTCTCGCCGTCTGCGAAACCGTGCAGCAAATCAACGCCATACACGAAGAACTGGTCGACCGCTTCGGCCTGCCCGAACAACCCGTCAAAACCCTCATCGAAAGCCACCATCTGCGGCTCGCCGCCAAAGAATTGGGCATAGACGCCATCGACGCCACCGGCGAAGCCGTCACCATTACCTTCAGCAAACACCACCAAATCGACCCGACAGAAATCATCCTGCTGATTCAGACGGATAAAAAATACCGGCTGGCAGGGGCTGATAAGTTAAGATTTACAGCCGAGATGGAAAATATCGAAGTCAGGATTAACACCGTGAAGAATGTGTTGAAGACTTTGAAAGAAAGAGTGATAGCAAAGTAAAGGCTAGTGAAGAAAAGGTCGTCTGAAAATTTTTCAGACGACCTTTTCTTATCCAAAATTTGTAGCATGAAGCTGTCGGATTCGAGAATCCGACCTACATCTGCTGCTCAAATTTTTAAAAATTGAACAAAATCAATTGTTTAACTATATTTATTAGCTTTTCATCATTTAAATTTTCATCAATTATCTGTATTCATTATAGACAATAGAATTATATAGAATGCCATTCTTGTCAAAAACAGGCAGTAATTTAATTAGATACCAGTTTATATCCACTATTTTATTATAAATTTCCTTAATATTGATATTAATGCTGAATAAGAATTCAAAATTAGGAAAAAATAAGACGTTTCCACCGATATTGGTATCAGACCATGTCATTACAAACCCGATAACTTCATCCGAATTACTTTTGATTTTTAAAAAATCAAAAATTTCTTGTTCCGACATAGAGGCCGAATTCCAATCCCAGTCGTCATTACCAAGCAGCAAATAAGTAAATTGTCCATTATCGAGAAAACGCCAACCACCCTCCCATAAATATTTCAGTATTTCATAACGAGAAATTTTTTTGTTATTCATCGATAAATCAATACTTAAACCTATATCTCTCGACATCTCGAATCTCCTGTGGCTTTTAATTTTTAATATTTTTAGAAAGGGTGTAAGCAAGCCGTAGCCTGCATGAAATCTGCAGGCAGAGTGTGTGCGGTACGCACGCGAGCTTGAGTTTAATAAAAAAGGTCGTCTGAAACGATTTTCCGACTTTCAGACGACCTTTTATCAAATGATGCGGAATATCACTTATCTAACCTTCTAACCTCGTACCTACCTCATCAAGTTTTGGGCAGACTACGACTTGTATCGTTTGTTGATTTTTATAATTGCCAAAATTTCCAATAATCCCGTCCTTCAATTTTCCAATAACAAAATTCATCTGGTATTAAATACCCAAAATCCATCGCCTTTGAAAACCAGCCGTCATAAACATAATCTTCATGACATCTGTCCCAATCCATATGTAAGTACACTTCAGTGTCAAAATTGACATAGAATAAAGGCAGCCTCGAGGAAATCTGATTGATTTTTAAGAAATCACTTTGCTGGCCAGAGTCTGAGATAGGATCATTGTACGACAGCTTGTTCTCGACAACGGAATATAACCTTACCGCTTCATCAGAAGTAAACCCCTGAAACATCAGTTCCTTCAATTCATCCTTTTTTAATTCAATGACTGAATCTGATTGAAGATAGCTTTCAAAATTGTCATTAGTTAACTGCCAGATACCATTACTGTAATTTTTATAATCATAATTATATTGTTCTTTAGTTATAATTCCTTCTCTTAGGTAAATATCAAAAGATATTTTTGCGTTTAATTCAAAATTTTCCTTATAATCAATCAAATAATATATCTTTTTCTTATGGACAAAAATAGATATACACTGAATGTACTCAAAGATGTTATCTAATAATTCAGATTTAAATTTCTCAATCTTTTCCATATTTGCCAAATTCCTTAATAACTTTTATCTTCAGCAAGCCGTAGCCTGCATGAAATCTGCAGGCAGGGTGTGCGCGGTACGCACGCACGCGAGCTTGAGTTTAATAAAAAAGGTCATCTGAAACAATTTTCCGACTTTCAGACGGCCTATCCAACCGAAAAACCATGCTATTTCGAATCGCACGGCAATGTAAATCATGAGTCTGACGAATTGCCCGCCCTGCGCGCCCACTGCTCGCGCAACCATCCCGTCTTTCGCGCAGCACTTTGCGCCACAGGCCTGACCAACGGTTGATTACCGTGCGCCATTCGGGTGATGAACACTGAATTTGTTCGGCGTGTTCCAAGCCTGCATGAAGCGTGTCTGACTTTAAATTAGCTTACCTTGCCGTAATCAGTTCAGGCCGTCTGAAAATTTGTTTTCAGACGGCCTGAATGTTACATAGCAGTCGATAGGGCCTGCCGTTCTATGTTTGGCGGTTTCAGACGGCCTTTCGCCTACAAAATATCGCAGGTGCCGTCCACTTCGCAGTTGGCGCGGCGGTAAAGGCGGATAAGGCGTTCGGTGGACGCGTCATGCGGCTGCGGCGGAATTTCGCCCGTCAGTTCTGCCAGAATGGTTTGGGCCAACTGTTTGCCCAGTTCCACGCCCCATTGGTCAAAGCTGTTGATGCCCCACACCACGCCCTGCACGAAAACTTTGTGTTCGTATAAGGCGATCAGGCTGCCCATGTTGCGCGGATCGATTTTGTCGAGCAGCAGGATGTTGGTCGGGCGGTTGCCGCTGAATGTTTTGTGTGGCACGAGTTTTTCGATTTTTTCGCCGTCCATGCCCTGCGCTTGCAATTCCGCGCGTACTTCTCCCGCCGTTTTGCCGCGCATAAAGGCTTCGGCTTGGGCGAAAACGTTGGACAACAGGATTTCGTGATGGCCGGGCAGGTTGCTGCGTTTTTCCAGGCTGGCAATCAGGTCTATGGGGGTAATGTGGGTGCCTTGGTGCAGCAGTTGGAAGAAGGCGTGCTGGCCGTTGATGCCGGTTTCGCCCCAGATGATGGGTCCGGTATCCGTACCGACGGGTGTGCCGTCGCAGGCCGTCTGTTTGCCGTTGCTTTCCATGTCGAGCTGCTGGATGAATCGGGGAAGGTGGTGCAGGTGTTGGTCGTAAGGGGCGATGACGTGGCTTCCGCCGCCGAAATAGTTGATGTACCAAATACCTATCATGCCGAGCAGAACGGGCATGTTTTGTCCGAAGGGGGCGTTGATGAAGTGCTGATCCATCAGGTGCGCGCCTTCGAGCATTGCGATGAAGTTTTCTTCGCCCAGGTAAATCATGATGGGCAGGCCGATAGCCGACCACAGGCTGTAACGGCCGCCCACCCAATCCCAAAACTCAAACATATTGGCCGTGTCTATGCCGAAGGCGGATACGGCTTCTTTGTTGGTGGAAACGGCAACGAAGTGTTTGGCGATATCTTCTTCGCGTCCGGCCCGCAAAAACCAGTCGCGGGCGGTATGGGCGTTGGTCAGGGTTTCCTGAGTGGTGAAGGTTTTGGATGCAATGATGAACAGGGTGGTTTCGGGGCGGACTTGTTCCAAAACGTCGCGCAGTTGCGTGCCGTCCACGTTGGAAACGAAGTGCATGTTCAGACGCGGGTGGCCGTAGGTTTGCAGGGCGGTGCACATCATCAGCGGGCCTTGGTCGGAACCGCCGATGCCGATATTGACGATGTCGGTGATGGCCTGGCCGGTATAGCCCGTCCAATCGCCGTTGCGGACGGCATGGGCAAACTGCCCCATGTGCCGGAGTACGGAATTGACTTTGGGCATGACGTTTTCGCCGTCCACGTAAATCGGCGTGTTGGCGCGGTTGCGCAGGGCGATGTGCAGGGCGGCGCGGTTTTCGGTGTTGTTGATTTTCTCTCCGGCAAACATGGCGCGCATTTTTTCCGGCAAACCGCTTTCGCGTGCCAACTCGAACAGGCCGTTCAAGGTTTGGTCGGTGATGCGGTTTTTGGCGTAGTCGAGTGTCAGGCCGCCGACTTCGAGCCAGTAGCGGCGGGCGCGGTCGGGGTCTCGGGCGAAAAGGTCGCGCATGTGCACGCTTTTCATTTCTTCATAATGCGGCCACAGTTGCCGCCATGCGGGCAGTTCGGACAGGTGTTTCATGATGTTCCTTGAGTGTGGGCGGTTCGGGTGTTTTCAGACGGCCTGCGCCGTTTATTCTTTGGTTTTGGTTTCGACATGCCGCCTGCGCAGGCTGCGTTTGCCTTTTTCCAGTTGCAGGCTGGCGGTTTCGCCCAGCCGCAGTGCGAGGCCGATGGCTAAAATGTCGATGACGGCCAGTTGCAGCAGGCGTGAAACCATGGGGGTGTATTGGCCGCTGTCTTCGTGCGAAAACACGTTTAACACGCAGTCGGCCAGATGCGCCAGCGGCGAGCCCATGCGTGTGATGGCGATGACGGCGGCGCCGTTTTCCTTGGCCGTACTGACCGCGTCGAGCAATTCGATGGACGCGCCGGAATTGGACACCACCACCACCACGTCCTGATCGCTCAGCACGGATGCCGCCATCAGTTGGATGTGCGGGTCAGAATAGGCCACGGTGGACATGCCGAAGCGGAAGAATTTGTGCTGCGCGTCCTGCGCCACGATGCCGGAATTGCCCACGCCGTAAAACTCGATGCGGCGGGCATGGGTCAGCATGGCGATGGCGTTTTCCAGTTCGGCTTCGTGCAGGAAGCGGCGCGCGCCCAGCAAGGCGGCGGCGGTGTTGCCCAACACTTTTGCCATCACACTGCCCATATCGTCGTCGGCATTCAGTTCTTCGTGCACAAACGGCATCCCTTCGCTGCCCAATCCGGCCGACAGGGCGAGTTTGAATTCCGGCAGGCCTTTATAGCCCAGCGTGCGGCAGAAACGGATAACGGTGGGCTGGCTGACGGTGGCGCGTTCGGCAATTTCGGCCACGGCGGCATGGACGAACCATTTCGGCTCGGACAGAGCGCATTCGGCCACTTTGCGTTCCGCACCCGACAAGTCGTTCAAGGCTTGGCTGATTTTATCCAACATATTTTTCTCCTTATTTTGCTTTTTGATTTTCAGACGGCCTCCCGTCATACGGGGAGGCCGTCTGAAAACACAGTTTGCCGTTTCCTTACGACCCGAGTTTGCCCGCCAAAGCCGCCGCCGCGCCGGCAATGCCGGGGAATTCGGCCTGCACGATGTAAACGGGGATTTCGGCCAAATAGGCGGAAAAACGGCCTTTGTCTTCAAACCGGCGGCGGAAGGGCGAGGTTTTGAAATACGGGATGAAACGCGGAACGATGCCGCCGCACAGATACACGCCGCCGCGCGCGCCCAGAGTCAGGGCCAAGTCGGCCGCCGCCGTACCCAGCGCGGCACAGAAAATATCCAGCGCGCGGCCGCACAGCGGCGAATCGCCGCGCAAGGCGGAGGCGGTGATTTCGGCGGCGGTTTGCGGCCTGCCGCCCGTTTCCTGCCTCAGGGCTTCGTGTATCAGTTCCAAACCCATACCGCTGATCAAGCGTTCTGCCGACACATGGCCGAATTTTTTCCGCGCATAACGCCACACTTCGGCTTCTTCCTCATTGCCCGGCGCAAAGCTGACATGGCCGCCCTCCCCCGCCAGCGGGATATAACCACCGCGCCCGTCGGGAATCAGGCCGCTGACACCCAGCCCCGTGCCCGCGCCCAAAACCGCTTTGGGCGCATCTTTTGCCGCCGCGCCGCCGCCGACCTGTATCAGATGGCCGTCGGACAACAGGGTAACGGCCAAAGCCTGCGCGGTAAAGTCGTTCATCAGCAGCAGGGTATCCAGGCCCAAGGCACGGCGGGTGTCGCGGATGGAAAAATTCCAATGATGATTGGTCATCTGCACATGGTCGCCGGTAACGGGGTTGGCAATCGCCACCGCCGCGTGCTTCACCTCGGGTTTGCCGATGCGGACAAGGTACTCCGCCACCGCATCGACGATGCCCACATAATCTTTGCATGCCAGCACTTGCACTTGTTCGAAATGCTGCGGCGCGGTTTCCAGTGCGAAACGCGCGTTCGTGCCGCCGATGTCGGCAATCAGGCGCGGCCAAAGGCCGTCTGAAAAATCAGTCCGCATAATACACTCCGCATTCTCCGGCCATCTGCAGCACTTTGCCGACGGGATAGGTTTCGGGTTCGCCGATTGCGCGTTCGTAAACCGCTTTTTTCTCCGCCCCGCCTATGGCCAGGTAGAGGTGCGGCACGCGGGCGATTTCCGCCGCCGTCAGGCTGATGCGGCCGTGAGGCGCGGTAACAGGCTCGATGTATATCAAAGGCTGCGCGCAGTCGGGCGACATGGCCGCGGCCAACTGCGGCGACTGCGCAAACAGCGAGGCGGTATGGCCGTCCGCACCCATGCCCAACACCAGCACGTCGGGGCGGCAGTAATGCGCGGATGCCGCGCGCACTGTGCGTTCGGGCTGCAAATCGGCCGCATCGTCTTCAATCAGGGGAATCCACCGTGCGGCGGCGGCGCGGTTTTGCAGCAGGTTTTGCCGCACCAGCGCGGTATTGCTGTCGGCATGATCGGTCGGGACGACGCGCTCGTCCGCCAGTGTAACGCCCACCTTACCCCAGTCCAAATCCGATTGCGACAGGGCGTGGAAAAAGGCAACGGGCGAACGTCCGCCCGACACGGCCAATACCGCCTCGCCGCGTTGTCCGAGCGTTCGGCGCAAATCCTGCGCCACCGCTTCCGCCAAGGCCCGGGCGGCCTGCTGCGCGGAAGGGAAGGAATGGAATCGTATGGTCATGGGTGTTCCTTGTGCGACGGCTCAGGCCGTCTGAAAACTGGTTTTCTGCCAAGCAGAAGCATTATGATTAAAACCCCGGATCCAGCCGTGCCTTTCAGACGGCCTGAGGGAAAACAATATATTGCGGCGGCACGCTTTCGGTCAGCCATACGCCGTTGTCGGCCAGATAGAATTTGTGGCCAGCGGCCGTCATGGCGGCGGTGTCGATGCGCAAAACAACGGGTTTGCCGTGGCGCGCGCCGACTTTGACCGCAGTCTCCTCATCGGCAGAAAGGTGGACGTAGTGGCGGCTCGCACCGTGCAGCCCCTGCCCGCGTATGGACGAAAGCGATTTTTCCGCCGTGCCGTGGTACAGCACGGCGGGCGGTTCGGCAGCTTGGTGTTCTATTTGCACCTGTTGCGTGGAATGTCCCTGCGCGGCACGGATGCGGCTGCCGTCTTCGGAAACGGTGAACCGTTTTTTGTCGTTGGTTTCCACAACTTCCATCAGCACTTCGCGCGTGATGCAAAGGCCGGTGCGGTTGTGGAGATTGGCTTTTGCCAACAGGTCGTCTATGTCCGTCCAACCGTTTTTATCGAGTGTCAGGCCGATTTGCTCGGGACGGTGGCGCAAAATCAGGCTGAAGAATTTGCTGACCGATTTACGCTGCTGTTCGTTTAATTCGTTGTTTTTCATTATTTTATTCCATGCACACCGTTTTCAGACGGCCTTAGGCAGCAGCAAGGACGCCACCGCGCCCGCCACCGCCGACAATGGAGGAATGGTTGTTATCACGAGTATGACAGACCACGGCTGATCGACTGCCAACGCCGCCGCATTGACAACGATAATCCACATGATGATTACAATCAGTGCTGCCGCCGCAGCCAATATCACCGATAACAATATCCCAGCCGCAGTGTACCGAAGCTTGAAGAGTTTGGCTGCCGCGGCATACAGCAAGGCGGTCGGCAATGTAAAAGCCATAGACTGCATACACAACTCGAAAGCCATCGACAGCATTTTCATGCCGAAGCCGCTTTTTGCATCCAAATAACCGATAACCAGGCCAAATCCCGCCGCAACCGCGCCAACTATTAACGGCAGCATGACGGCAGGCTTCCAATATGACGAAAATTTGATTTGTTCCATACGGTTCCCTGCATCTGTTTTCAGACGGCCTGATGATTGAAACAGGCCGTCTGAAACTTCAGTCCTGCTCTTCCAGCCACAAATCGCCGTTTTCGGCCAGCATGGCGCGGGCGGCTTCCACCCCGTGGCTGCCGGCGGGATAAAGGTGCGGCGGCACGGGCGATGCCGCCCAATGTTCCAGCACAGGTGTCAGCCATGCCCAGGCGGCTTCGAGTTCGTCGCGGCGGTTGAACAGGTTCAGACGGCCGTCTATCACTTCGCGCAACAGGAGTTCGTAGGCTTCGGCGCGGCGGCCTGCCGCGGCCTGCGCCAAATCCAACACCATTTCGGCGGGTATGGTACGGTCGCTGCCGACAGCCTTGACGGCCAGCCGCACGCGCACGGTTTCCTGCGGCTGCAGGCTGATGACGATGCGGTTCGGCACGGCGGCATAGAGTTTGCCGTCGTCGGGCTGCGGTTTGAAATTCAGCACGATTTCGGCCGTCCTGCCCGCCAGCCGTTTGCCGGTACGCAGGTAAAACGGCACGCCCGCCCAGCGCGGATTGTCGATTTCGGCTTTGATGGCGACATAGGTTTCGGTGCGGCTGCCGGCGGGGACTTTGTGTTCCTGCGCGTAACCGTTCAGGCCGGCCGACGGGGCGTATTGGCCGCGTATGGCCTGCTTGTCGATGTCGTTCAGCGGTTTGAGCGATTGGATGACTTTGAGTTTTTCGTCGCGCACATCGTCGGCCGCCAGTGATTTGGGGCGTTCCATGGCGGTAAAGCACAGCATTTGCACGATGTGGTTCTGCACCATGTCGCGCAACGCGCCGGTGATGTCGTAAAACTCGCCGCGCTCTTCCACGCCCAGCGTTTCGGCAATGGTAATCTGCACGGATTGGATGTAATCCTTATTCCACAAGGGTTCGAACAGGCTGTTGCCGAAGCGCAGCGGCAAAAGGTTTTGCAGGCCTTCTTTGCCTAAGTAGTGGTCGATGCGGTAGATTTGGTTTTCTTGGAAATAGGCCGCCACGTCTTCGTTGATTTTGCGGTAGGAAGCCAAATCCGTGCCGAGCGGTTTTTCCAGCACGATGCGGACTTTGGGCGCGTTCAGGCCTGCGGCGGCCAGTTTTTCGCAGGCGGGGGCGAAAAATTTGGGTGCGGTGGAAAGGTAGACGACCACGGAGTCGGTGTCGGGGCGTTGGTTCACTTTGTCGGCCAGCGCGGAAAAATCGACCGCTTCGCCTACGTCCAGCGACAGGTAGTCTATGCGTTGCTCAAACTGCGCCCATGCCGCATCTTCGATGTTTTTGATGTGGATTTTGCTGTCGCGCCCCACTTTGGCCAAAAATTCTTCGCGGCTGAATTTGCTGCGGCTCACGCCCAAGATGCGCCCCTGCGGATGCAGCAGTCCGGCCGCATGCGCCTGATACAGGGCGGGCAGCAGTTTGCGCATGGCCAAATCGCCGGTTGCGCCGAATAAGACCAAATCGAAATTTGTCTGCGGTTTCATTTTTTTCCTTATATTGATGCGGAAAAGGCCGTCTGAAAACGTGCCGCACGGTAAAAACGTAGCAATGCTACACGCGGCTACATGATTTGTCTACGACCCGCCGTACAACGGATAATTTGTTGCGGCACAACACGCGCGGCACAGTCGGCAGTATAATATGTTGCAAAACTACACAACAAGGCCGAACACCATGACCGCTATCCACCCGCAACTTGCCGCCGTTACCGAGCGCATCATCGAACGCAGCCGCGCCACCCGCGCCGCCTACCTGCAACGCATCAAAGCCTACGAACGGCAGGGGCGCGTGGAGCGCGACCGTTTGGGCTGCTCCAATCTGGCGCACGGCTATGCGTCGATGCCCAAAACCGTCAAAATCCAAATGCAGCAGCCAACCGTGCCGAATTTGGGCATCATCACGGCCTACAACGACATGGTTTCCGCCCACCAGCCGTTCAAAGATTTCCCCGACCTGATTAAGGACGAAGCGCAAAAACACGGCGCGACAGCACAAGTGGCCGGCGGCACGCCCGCGATGTGCGACGGCATCACCCAAGGCTACGAAGGCATGGAACTTTCACTGTTTTCGCGCGACGTGATTGCGATGAGTACCGCCATCGGCCTGTCGCACCAAATGTTTGACGGCGCGCTGCTGATGGGCGTGTGCGACAAAATCGTCCCCGGCCTGATGATAGGCGCGTTGAGCTGCGGCCACATCCCCGCAATCTTCGTGCCCGCGGGCCCGATGACCAGCGGCATCGGTAACAAGGAAAAAGCCCGCACCCGCCAGCGTTTCGCCGAAGGCAAAGTCGGCCGCGACGCGCTGCTTGAAAGCGAAATGGGTTCGTACCACAGCCCCGGTACCTGCACGTTTTACGGCACGGCCAATTCCAATCAGATGATGATGGAGATGATGGGCGTACACCTGCCCGCCGCCGCCTTTTTCAACCCGCACACGCCGATGCGCGAAGCCCTGACCCGCGCCGCGGCCGCACGCCTTTCAGACGGCATCAAAAACCGCAGCATCAAGCCCATAGGCGAAATGCTGTCCGAAAAATCGTTTGTCAACGCAATCATCGGCCTGATGGCCACGGGCGGTTCGACCAACCACACCATGCATTTGGTGGCCATGGCGCGCGCGGCGGGCATCATCCTCAACTGGGACGACTTCGACGACATCTCCGCCATCGTCCCGCTGCTCATCCGCGTTTACCCCAACGGCCAGGCGGACGTGAACCATTTTGCCGCGGCGGGCGGGCTGCCCTTCGTCATCCGCGAACTGCTGGACGCGGGTTTGCTGCACGACGACGTGGACACGGTGGTCGGCTGCGGCATGAGGGCTTACACACAAGAGCCGTTTTTAATCGAAGGCCGTCTGAAATGGCAGGACGCGGTAGCCGAAAGCCGCGATACCGAAGTCCTGCGCCCCGTATCCGCGCCCTTCTCGCCCGACGGCGGCCTGCGCGTAATGAAAGGCAACATCGGGCGCGGCGTGATAAAAGTCTCCGCCGTGAAAGACCATTGCCGCATCATCGAAGCCCCCGCCATCGTGTTCGACGACCAAAAAGAAGTGCTGGCCGCCTTCGAACGCGGCGAACTGGAACGCGATTTCGTCTGCGTCGTCCGTTTCCAAGGCCCGCGCGCCAACGGCATGCCCGAACTGCACAAACTCACGCCGCCCCTGGCCATCCTGCAAGACAGGGGCTTCCAAGTCGCGCTGGTAACCGACGGGCGCATGTCGGGCGCGTCGGGCAAAGTCCCCGCCGCCATCCACATGTCGCCCGAAACCCTGCTCGGCGGCGGCATAGGCAAAATCCGCACCGGCGACATCATCCGTTTCAACTCCCACACCGGCGAACTGACCGCGCTGGTGGACGAAGCCGAATGGAACGGGCGCGAAACCGCCACCGCCGATTTGAGCGGCAACCGGCACGGCATCGGCCGCGAACTTTTCGCCGGTTTCCGCAGCATCACCGGCAGCGCGGAAACGGGCGCGATGAGCTTGGGCGGGGATTTCGGCTAAACGTTTCACCCGCCCCGTGTAAAAACCTTGTAATACAAACGCAGGCGGCAAAACACATCCGCCGCCCGCACCAACCGATAAGGAAAACGAAATGACACCGCGCGAAATCCTGACCGCCGGCACCGTCGTCCCCGTCATCGCCATCAACGACCCGCAAACCGCGGTCGGACTGGCTCAGGCACTGCTGGACGGCGGCATCCGCGTACTCGAAATCACCCTGCGCACGCCCGCCGCCGTCGAAGCCATCCGCCGCATCAAGCGCGAAGTACCGGCCGCCATCATCGGCGCGGGCACCGTCATCAACGCCGCCCAACTCAAAGCCGTAACCGAAGCAGGCGCGATGTTCGCCATCAGCCCCGGCATCAATACGCCCTTCGCCCAAGCGGCGGCGGCGGCCGACATCCCCGTCATCCCCGGCGTTTCCGGCGCGGGCGAACTCATGCTGGCACTCGAATACGGCTTCGACACCGTCAAACTCTTTCCGGCCGAAGCCGTCGGCGGCATCAAAATGCTCAAAGCCCTGCACGGCCCCTTCCCACAAGTGCGCTTCTGCCCCACCGGCGGCATCGGCCCTGCCGCCGCGCCCGACTATCTGGCGCAGCCGAACGTGCTCTGCGTCGGCGGTTCGTGGCTCACCCCCGCGCAACTGGTCGCCGAAAAAAACTGGCGCGCCATTACCGAACTGGCCGAACAGTCCGTCCGACTGAAACCCGCACCCCACCGATAAGGAGAAAACCATGAACCGCCTGCTCTTCCTGCTGCCGGCCGCCGCACTCGCCGCCTGCCAAAGCCCCGCACCGGCCACGGGCGAAAAGCCGTCTGAAACAACCGGCAACCTGATTATCGGCTATGACCCAGCCGTGGGCATCGAACCGCTGCTGGCCGCCGCATCCGACTACCGCGCCGAAATCCTGTACCGCTACACAATCATCAACGCCGTCGCCGTCAAACCGCCGGCAAACACCGACCCGCAACAGGCCGTACGCCATTTCAAAACGGTACGCGGCGTATTGTCGGTGGAACCCAACCGCGTCATGCAGCTGCACCCGCAGCAATAAAACAGGCCGTCTGAAAACCCGTTCGGATTGTTCAGACGGCCTCTTTAATGGTTAACAAACCATTTTTGGCAGCGGTTTACTCCGTGGCTTCGGGAGCGGGCGCGCTGCGGACGTTTTGGCTTTTTTCCTTATGTTTGATCAAAGCGCGGTCCAACTTGTCCATCAAAATATCGATGGCGGCATACATATCCGGCTCGATGGTTTCAACGTGCAGGTCTTTGCCGGACAAATGGGCATCCACCTCGGCTTTGTGCTCCAATTTGTCTACCGAAAGGGTTACGGTTACGGAAATCAGGTTGCCCGCATGGCGGTTGATGCGCTCCAGCTTGCCGGCAACATACTGTTTGATGGCTTCGGTTACATCGAAATTCAAACCGGTGATTTTCAAGTTCATAGTCCTACTCCTTACGGTGGGTTGGCAAGGCCGTCTGAAAACTCGTTCGGATTGTTCAGACGGCATGAAAACTAGATCCTGCGTTGGTGTGCCGGCGCGATGTTGAGGCTTTCGCGGTATTTCGCTACGGTGCGGCGGGCGATGTCTATGCCCTGCCGTTTCAACAGCTGCGCCAGTGCTTCATCGGAATGCGGTTTGTGTTTGTCTTCGTTTTCTATCAGTTGGGCCAGCATGGCTTTGACCGCGCTTTGACTCGTCCCCTCCTGACCGTTTTCGGCATTGACTGCCTGGCTGAAGAAGTAGCGTAGCGCAAACAGTCCGCGCGGGCAAGACAAATATTTGTTGTTGGCGGCGCGGGAAACGGTACTTTCGGCCAGCCCCAATTCGGCGGCGGCATCCTTCATCAGCATGGGCACCAAGCCGATTTCGCCGAAGATGAAAAAGTCTTCCTGCCGCGCGACGATGTATTCGGCCAGGCGAATGACGGTGTTTTTCCGCAGCTCGAGGCTGTCGATTTTCTGCCGCGCCTCCTGTATTTTTTCGCGCCAAACTTCGTCTATGCCTTCGTCTTTCAATGCGTCGGCCAATTCTTCGTTCATTGCCAGCTGCGGCCAGGCCTGTTCGTTGCCCGCCACTTCCCACCGCCCGTCTTCGCCCTCGCGCACCCAAACATCGGGCTGGATGAAGGCCGTCGGTTCGGCCGAGGCGAAACCGTAGGCGGGATAAGGGTTCAGCCCGGCAATCAGTTCGAGTGCGGATTCGATGATTTCGGCGGTGTAATCCGGCAGGGCTTTTTTGAATTTTTCCAATTTTTGCGTTTTGCTGCGGTTGAGGTCGTCGAGGAAACGGCTGACGATTTGTCCCGCGCACTGCCGCGAGGGGCTGGCGGGCAGGCGTTGCAGTTGCAGCATCAGGGATTCGCGCAAATCGGCCGCACCCACGCCGGGAGGGTCAAAGTTTTGCAGCCGGTCGAGCGCGTCCTGCATATCGTCTTCGTCCAACATCCATTCCAGCGGGGTGTTGTCGATGATTTCTTCGAGGCTGTCGGTCAGGTAGCCTTGTTCGTCCAGCGAGTCGATAAGTATGTGTACGCGGGCGGCTTCTTGTTCGCTCAACGGGTGTTCGCACACTTGGTTGTGCAGGTAGCGTTTGAAATCTTCTTCGTCGGCGATGGTCGCCCAAACGTCTTCGGCATCTTCGCCGCCGATTTGGTTGCGGCTGGAAACGGCGGCCGACAGGCGGGTCGGTTCGAAACGGCCTTCTTCCGCCGGTTCGCGCCGCTCCAACAGCGGATTGTCCTGAAGCCAGTCGCCCACTTCGCGCTCCAGCTCGAGGCCGGACATCTGCAAGACGCGCAGCGATTGTTGCAAGCCCTGGTTGAGCTGTTGGGTTTGCCTGAGTTTTAATCCGAGTAATGTCATGTTGTTTTTGTGTATTTGCTTTTATGTTATCGGTCAGGCCGTCTGAAAATGATTGTTCGCGCCCTCACGCATCTTTTCAGACGGCTTGTCAGTAATTGAAGTTTTCGCCAAGATAAACGGCACGGACCTGTTCGTTGTTTACCAAGTCTTCGGGTTTGCCCGAAGCCAGCACCGCGCCGTCGCTGATGATGTATGCCCGGTCGCAGATGCTGAGGGTTTCGCGCACGTTATGGTCGGTAATCAGTACGCCGATGCCGCGCGATTTGAGGAAGCCGATGATTTTCTGGATGTCGATGACGGCAATCGGGTCTACGCCCGCAAACGGTTCGTCCAACAGGATGAAGCGGGGCTGCATGGCCAGCACGCGGGCGATTTCCACCCGCCGCCGTTCGCCGCCGGACAGCGACGGCGCGGGGTTGTCCCGCAGGCGTTCGATGTTGAGGTCGGCTAACAGGCGTTCCAGTTCGCCGTCGATGCGTTTTTTGTCTTTGATGCTGATTTCGAGGATGGCGCGGATGTTCTGCTCCACCGTCATTTTGCGGAAAATCGACGCTTCCTGCGGCAGGTAGCCCAAGCCCAGCCGGGCGCGTTCGTGTATCGGCATATGGCGCAGCTCCTGCCCGTCGAGCATAATGCTGCCGTTGTCGGCGGCAATCAGGCCGACTATCATGTAAAAGCTGGTGGTTTTGCCCGCCCCGTTGGGACCGAGCAGGCCGACGACCTCGCCGCTTTCGATGTCGAGCGAAAAATCTTTCACCACTTGGCGTTTTTTGAAGGTTTTTTGCAGGTTGCGCGCGACAAGGCGGCTGGTCTTTTCCGGAATCATGCTTGTTTTTTGAGAATATGACACAGGGTCATTGTACTTTGTTTTCAGGCCGTCTGAAACCGCAAAACCGCACGCGGCGGCTGCGGATTACGGGCTGCCGGACGAAAGGATTGGTTTATGGACATCAACCGGCGCGGTTTTCTGTTTTTGGCCGCAGGCGGCCTGCTGCTGCTCAACGGCTGCGGCAGGAAATCCGCCCGTTCCGCCCTGCCGCGCGGCAGCCGCGTTTTGGCTTTGGGCGATTCGCTGACGGCGGGTTTCGGCGCGTCTGCCGGCGGGGATTATCCGCGCCGTTTGGCCGACATTACCGGCTGGCAGGTGATTAACGGCGGCGTGTCGGGCGACACGTCCGCCCAAGCCCTTGCCCGCCTGCCCGGGCTGCTGCAGCCGAAACCCGGCCTTGCGCTGGTGTGCATCGGCGGCAACGATTTCCTGCGCCGCATCGGCGAGGACGAAACCCGCGCCAACATCGGCCGTATCCTGCAAATCCTTCAGACGGCCTCCGTACCCGCCGTTTTGGTGGCGGAGCCGCATTTCACCATCGGCGCGTTGGTCGGCAGTTTGAGCGACCATCCGCTGTACGGCGATTTGGCGGAAACCTACCGTGTGCCGCTGCTGGACGGCGCGTGGTCGGAAATCCTCGGGCGGAGTGAGCTGCGTTCCGACCAAATCCACGCCAACGACGAAGGCTACCGCCTGTTTGCCGAAAAAGCGGCCGATTTTTTGCGCCGACAGGGATTCTTCCGACCGTAAGCCGCTATATTCCAATCTATAGTGAATTAAAATGAAAAATTTCCGCCATCGCCATTCCCGCCTGCGCGGGAATCCAACCGTCCGTCCAACAGCCCCTTTCCAATAAATTCCTGAAAACCAAAACCCTGGATTCCCGCCTGCGCGGGAGTGGCGATATGGCATCCTTCTTTGGATTTACCATATCTTGATAGCGGATTAAATGTAAACCGGTACAACATCGCTCCGCCTTGTCCCGATTTAGATTTAATCCGCTGTCAAACGGCAAAAGGCCGTCTGAAAACCTTTAAAACGGGTTTTTCAGACGACCTTTCCCATCAGATATTTCTAGTGGATATTTCTAGCGGTGCGACGCCATATTGTCGCGGTGGATGAGTTCGTCTTCATGGGCGTAGCCTAATTTTTCGGCGATGCGCTCGGACGGAGTTTGCAGGATTTTGGCGGTTTCGCCGCTGCTGTAATTGGTGAGGCCGCGGGCGATTTCTTTGCCGTCGGTATCGAGGATGGCGACGAGTTCGCCGCGGTGGAAATGTCCGTCCGCGCGGATGCAGCCGACGGGCAGCAGGCTGGCGTGCTGTTCGGTCAGGGCTTTTACCGCGCCGCTGTCGACGGTCAGGCTGCCTGCGGTTTGGACGTGTCCGAGCAGCCATTGCTTGCGGGCGGCGACGCGGCTGTGCGCGCTGGTAAAGAGCGTGCCTATGCTTTCGCCTTGTTTGAGGCGGACGAGGACGTCGGGTTCGCCGCCCCATGCAACGACGGTGGCGGCTCCGCTGAGTGCGGCGCGTTTGGCGGCGGTCACTTTGGTGTACATGCCGCCGGTGCCGACGCTGCTGCCCGCGCCGCCCGCCATGCTTTCGAGGTCGGGATGGTCGGCTGCGATGGTCGGAATCAGTTTGGCTTGCGGATTTTTGCGCGGGTCGCTGTTGTACAGGCCTTTTTGGTCGGTCAGGAGAACGAGGGCGTCGGCTTCGATGAGGTTGGTCACGAGTGCGCCGAGGGTGTCGTTGTCGCCGAGTTTGATTTCGTCGGTGGTAACGGTGTCGTTTTCGTTGATAACGGGGACGATGCCTTTGGACATCAGGGTTTGCAGGGTGCTGCGGGCGTTGAGGTAGCGGGTGCGGTTGCTCAGGTCGTCGTGGGTGAGCAGGATTTGGGCGGTGCGGATGCCGTGCGGTGCGAACGCGTTTTCGTAGGCTTGGGCGATGCCGGTTTGCCCGACGGCGGCGGCGGCTTGCAGCTCGTTGATGGCGGTGGGGCGTTTGCTCCAGCCCAGCCGTTTGATGCCTTCGGCGATGGCGCCGCTGGAAACGAGGACGGTTTGCACGCCTTGTTTGCCCAATTCGGCGATTTGCGCCGCCCAGCGGTCGAGTGCGGCTTGGTCTATGCCTTTGCCGCCGGCGGTAACGAGGCTGGAGCCGACTTTGACGACGAGGAGTCCGACTTGGGACAGGTTGTTGATGCTCATGGTTTCTCCTTTTATATCAATTTATAGTGGATTAAATTTAAACCAGTACGGC
>NZ_KV790814.1:23438-40245 GCF_001807735.1 Neisseria sp. HMSC31F04
GTCCTGATTTAAATTTAATCCACTATATTATTTATATCGGGTTATTGCTTGTCGCGCTCCTGCCAGAAATACCGCCAGACAAATCCGGGGAAGGCGGCCACGAGGAAGAGGCAGACGGTTACGGCGTAAAACTCCCAATCCTGCGGATGGACGCTTCCCGCACGGCTTTCCAGCAGGTAAGCGAGCGCGGCGGTCAGCGCGAAGCCTGCGGCCAGTTCGATTAAGTGGTGGCCGATGTGTTTGCGTGCCATCGGTTTGACGGCGAACAGGCGGGTGGTCAGGAACGGCAGGTTGGCGAAGATGACGGCCAACAGCAGCAGTGTGTACATGGGTGCGGTCATGGTGTGCTTTCTTGTAGTGAAGATGGTTTCAGACGGCCTTTATGGTTCTGCATCATACTGGAGGCCGTCTGAAAATGTTTTCGGGCGGACGGTGCGGCTTTTCAGACGGCCACGGCGTTATTTCGGGCAGGCGTCTTGCCGTTTCGCGTCCCACCAATTGTCAATATGGCACTGCGCCTTTGCCGAGTAACGGATGCCTTCCATTTGATCGCGCTTATTCAGGTAACCGTTTCGGTCGGTATCGAGCCTGCGGAAACTTTCGCGGGTAATGGGAAAAGATACAGCCAACCCCTCAGGCACCCTGCCGATGGCCAGAAATTCTCTCAGGCTGACTTTATTGTCGTGGTTTTTATCGGCCTCTCTGATGAAGATTTCCGAAGGGGCTACTACGTCCAGCGCATAGGAGGGGGCGGCACTGCAACACAGTGCAAAAACAAATAATAAGGTTTTTTTCATTATCTTTTCTTCCGAATGGTGTCCGGCACTGCTTGAGGCCGTCTGAAAAGGCCGTCTGAAAAACAGGGGCAGATTTTTTATAGTCAATTCAAATGAAAACCGTCCATATCGATATTGGCTTACGCAAGGCGTTTTCTACTCCGGGCGGGAATGGCCACGCGGGTATTTCTTATTTCAATTTGCCATACCCTGCCGAGGCTTTGCTTTCAGACGGCCTCCTTCGTTATTTTACCCGCAAAATCCGCGGTTTCGCGACAAGCGGCCGTTACGCCGTCCGGCTTCAGGCAAACGGCGGTACGGCATAACCCGCCTGCCGCAGCAGTTCGCAGGTTTCATATGCGGGCAGGCCCATCACGCCGGTGAAACTACCCGACAGTTCGCGCACGAAAATGCCGCCCAAACCCTGTATGCCGTATGCGCCCGCCTTATCCAGCGGTTCGCGGCTGCGGATGTAGGCGGCGGTTTCGGCTTCGGTCAGCGGTTTGAAGGTAACGTGGTTGGTATTCAGTGCATGAAAGATGCGTCCTTGGTAGTGCAGGCAGACGGCGGTATACACCTGATGGCTGTGGCCGGAAAGGGCGAGCAGCATTTCGCGCGCATGTTCGGGCGATTCGGGCTTGCCCAGTATCTTGCCGTCCAGCGCGACGGTGGTGTCGGCAGCAATGACGGGGGCGGCGGGTTCGGGTTTGCCCGCCGCCTGCCAAACGGCAAGCGCGGCGGTGTTTTTTTCGGCGGCCAACCGTTGCACATACTCTGCGGCATCTTCTTGCGGCAACGGGGTTTCGTCTATATCGGCGGCAATGCGTTCGATACGGTAGCCGAGATTTTGCAGGATTTCGCGGCGGCGCGGGCTGGCGGACGCGAGATAAAGCAGCGGCGCGGTCATTTTTTGCCTTGTCCTTTCACAGAGGCGCGTTGCAGGACATCCAGCCAGCGGGTCGGCAGGATGCGTTTGAGATACCAAAAGGCAACCGTCGGCACGGTAACGAGATAACGGGCTTTGGGGCGGCGGTCGGTCAGGGCGCGGATGCAGACGGCGGCACATTCCTGTGCGCTCAGTGTAAACGGCACGGCCTCGCCTTCGGCCTGCAGGCGGTTGAGCTGGCAGCGGTAACTTTCGGCGTGGACGCTGTTTTCATAGTCGATGTGCTGCCTGAATTTAATCAAGGCATTGTCGCGGAAGCGGGTAGCGATGGGGCCGGGCTCGACCAGGCTGACGTGAATGTCTGTGCCGTGCAATTCGTGGCGCAAAGTGTCGCACATGCCTTCCAAAGCGAATTTGCTGCTGTTGTACGCGCCGCGCCAAGGCATGGCGGCAAAGCCCAAAATACTGCTGTTGACCAGGATGCGGCCGTGCCCCTGCCGTCTGAAAACGCGCATGGCGGCATTGAGGCACTCCCACGCGCCGAAAACGTTGGTTTCAAACTGTTCGCGCAGGGCTTGGCGCGGAACGTCTTCCACCGCGCCGACCTGCCCGTAGCCCGCATTGGAAAAGAATGCGTCGAGCGTGCCGCCCGTTTGGCTCAAAATGCCGTCGAAGGCCGTCTGAATGCTGCCGCTGTCGTCCACATCCAATTGCAGGGCATACGCGAAGCCTTCCCGGCGCAAACGTTCGACATCTTCCGCACGGCGGCAGGACGCGAACACCTGCCAACCCATTTGCCGCAGCATTTTGGCGGTTTCATAACCTATGCCGCTGGAACAACCGGTAATGAGGATAGATGGCATGGAGTAGTTTCCTTTCTTGACCTTTAACGCCTTCTTCTAAAGTTTCAACCCATAACTTTTTGCATTATAAAGAAATTTTCCAACAAAAATCTTTTGGAGAATATGATTTTGTTTATAGTATCTACCCCTGCTGCCGATATGGCCGACTGCAGTTCGAAATAGCGCGAACAAGGTTCTTTATCCCGAAAGATTCGGATTCTACCACCCGGCGGGCATGCCTGCCGACAAGGAATATGGGAATAGCTACGACGCGCTTAAACAGGGCAGTTACAGGGTTTGAAATATCCACTTCCAATACAACCTGCAATTGGGGCCGGTAGCCAACAAACCGACAAACAAACGTTACTACGCAAACCAATACAGCCGCCGCGCAAACAGTGGCAACTTCTACGGCAAACCGCGCAATGCCGTATTCAATCTGAAATGGAAGATGCAACCGTCTGACAAAATAAGGCCGTCTGAAAACCCGTTTCCACAGTTTTCAGACGGCCTTCAGGCTTTGATGGTAAATTCAGATAAGCCCCATATCGTCATTAGCTCACGCAAATCCGCTTCGTCATTCCCTCCTCCCGCGCGGGAATAACGAAGCAAACTTGCATAACCTCATAATCATATGGAAAATTCCCATTTTGAATTTCCAACACCCAGAGAAACCGTCATGGAACTCCAGGAACTCGACACATTAGACCTCAACGAAGCCCTTGCCGAAATCCTGCAAGCCCACGGCTATGCCTGCCAAACGCAGGGCGACAAAATCCTGCCCGCCTTCGCCGTGCCCGTGCAGCTCGAAACTTGGGCGTTTCCGCGCGAACATGCCAACGGCGCGGTGGTGAGCCGTTTCGATGTCGGCATGACCCTGCCCGACGGGCGCGAACTCTACGAATGCTGCGGCGACATCGGCGAGAATTTGGAAGAAGCCCTGTCGCGCAACCTGCACAGCTTCTGCACCAACAGCCTGCACGTTTTGCCGGACGCGTTCAACCCTGGTGAAAACCATTGCCCGCACGAAATCTGGACAGCCCGCAACGGCAATCGTTTCCAAGCCATCTTAGGCAACTGGACAACGAAAAATCCGGCCGAAGCCACCGACGGCGGCAATGCGGAAACAATCGGCGACATCATCCCCGAAGCACTGGAAAGTACGCTGCAAACTCTCATCTGCAATCAAAACCTCACAGCGCAATACCATCTAATCCGCTTCTTCTACGCCCAATCGGGCAACGAAACAATGAACGTGGAATTTATGATTGACAACCAAGACGATGCCGCCGACGAAGAAAAACAGCTGGCCGACCTCCCTTGGCCGCGCAGGGAAACCTATTACAGCATCCGCCGCTGCATCATACTCAAACCCTTGGATTCGGCATAAGCTACCCGAAACCGTACAACCCAACCCGTCTGCTAGATTTCAGGCCGTCTGAAAACCTGAAAGCAGCCTGCCCCTCCGACATCAAAGGAGACATCATGTCCTTCCACAACCACGAACACAACCACTCTCACGCCCACAGCACCAACACCCGCATCCTGCGCGTATCGCTGGCCGTGATTGCCGGCTTCATGCTGGTGGAAGCGGCGGCAGGCTGGCTCAGCGGCAGCCTCGCGCTCTTGTCGGACGCAGGACACATGTTTTCCGATGCCGCCTCGCTCGCCCTTGCCCTGTTCGCCTTCAAATGGGCGGAAAAGACCGCCAACTCGCAGAAAAGCTACGGCTACCAGCGCGTAGAAATCCTGGCCGCCGCGCTCAACGGCCTCACGCTGGTGGTAATGGCGGCATGGATTTTGGTCGAAGCCGTTATCCGCGCCTTCAAACCCGTGCCCGTGGCGGGCGGCGCGATGCTGGCGGTGGCCGTGCTCGGACTTTTGGTGAACCTGTTTGTCGCGTGGTATATGTTGCGCGGCGAGAAGGACAACCTGAACATGCGCGGTGCGTTTTTGCATGTGGTGGGCGATTTGCTCGGCTCTGTTGCCGCAGTGGCAGCCGGCCTGCTGATACAGTTTTACGGCTGGAACTGGGCGGACTTGGCAGCCAGCGCGGCGGTGGCCCTGTTGATTGGCAAAAGCGGATGGGGCGTGCTGGCAGGCAGCCTGCACATCCTGATGGAAGGCACGCCCAAAGGCACGGATTTGGTGAAAATTGCCGAAAACATTCAGAAAATCAACGGCATATTGGGCGTGCACGACTTGCACGCCTGGACAATTACCAGCAAAAAACACGCCATGTCCTGCCATGTGATCGTGCACAGCGACCTAACCGTGGCGGAGGCCGACGCGCTGGCCAAACAGGTGCAGGCCGTGGTGCAGGCGCACGGTATCGGCCACATCACCGTGCAAACCGAACCGGCAGACACCGATACGACATGCGTTCAGGCATGCGAACAAGTTTCGCACGGATGCGGGCACGCACATGACTGAAAATGCGGCAACACAGCCGAATCCGGTCAAACAGGCCGTCTGAAAGCAGGGAAGTGCTTTTCAGACGGCCTGTTTATTTTTTTGACCGTTCGGCCCTTTATGCCCTGCCCTCCCGTGAGGCAAAACAGACGGGATGCGGCGCAATCCGGTTTGGCGGACAAAAGGCAGGCCGCAAGAGGTAAAAAGGCTGTCTGAAAAACCGTTTGTACAGTTTTTCAGACGGCCTCCAAACAAAGCAGGTGCCTTATTTAAAACTTCCAATCTAATTTCAGGCTGACCGTACGCGGTTCGCCATAAAAGTTGTTCATACCCCGCGTGCGGTTGGCATTGTTCTCAAAATAAGTACGGTCGGCGAGGTTGGTACCGATGAGGTTGAGTTTGGCATGCGGGCCGAATTCATATTGCACGAAGCCGTCAATCAGGCCATATCCGCCCTGTTTGACGTTATAGAGGCTTTTGGTTTTGCTTTGTGCGGATACGCCGCCCCCTACGGTCAGCTTGGTGCGGGGGATGCGGTAGGAAGTCCCCAGCCGGAATATCTGTACGGGGGTATGGCTGCTGAAATTGAAGGCATCGTCGGCACGTTTGGTATTGGCTATTTGCCGGGCGTTTACTTCATCTTCGTTTTTAAATTTGCTTTTGTTGTATGTATAACCGGCAAAAATTTTCCAATTGTCGGTCATCTCGCCTGCCAATTCAAACTCAAAACCTTTGCTGCGGACGCTGCCTGCCGGACGGGCGATAGTCTGCCATTGCCCCTGGCCGTTGTCGCCGCGGACGTAGCCGAAATCGACAATCGTGCGGTTTTTCTGATCAAGGACGAAAATTGCCAGCGAACTGTTCAGACGGCCTTTCAAAAAGCTGCCTTTCCAGCCGATTTCGTAGTTGGTGCCGGTAAGCGGCGGCAGGAGTTGTTTGCTGCTGACGTCCACTTCATCCTGTTGTTTGAAAATCTTGGTGTAGCTGGCATAAAGGCTTTGCTGCGGGGTGAAGTCATAGGTGATGCCGGCATAAGGGGTGAATTTGTGCCCCTTCATGCGCGCGGTGTAGTGGTCGGCATCGGCAGCCAGCGAGGATTGGTTTTGGAAGGCGGATGCGGGGTCGCCGTTGCGCACGCTCATATCTTTCGATTGTGAGGACTTGTAGCGGGTGTAATGCATGCCGCCTAAAAGATGCAGTCTGTCGGTAGCGTTGAAGCGGGTGCTGACCGTAACGGCATGGGTTTCGTTTTTGTTGATGTAGCGGGAATAGTTGTATGCGGCCTTGGCTGCTGAAGGGTCGGTCTGCCCGGCGACGGCCACGGTCGCATTTTCACAGCCCCTGCGTTTGAACCAAACGTTGCCCCTGTCATTGTATTTATCCCAATCCGGTTCGGCCAGTTCGTTGCCTGTCATGCCGAGCGGCGACATTTGGAAAGGTATGGCTTCACATACGCCCGCTCCCGGATTGGAAGTTTTGACACGGTGGTTTCGATCGAAGATTTCCAAATAGTCTGACTGGATATTTTCATTATTATAGGTATAGCCGGTGTAGAAATCGTGGCTGCGGCCGAGGAGGCTGTATTTACCCGAAAGGTCGAGTTTGAAACCGTATTGGACATCTTTCTTTTTATGCCGCATGGTGCTGGCATCGAATTGAATGTGGTCGGTATCGCGCTTTCTTTTAGCCAATTTGTAGTTGTACATGTCATAAGCGTAGCTGTAATTGACAATACCCATCTTGCTCAGTTCTTCGGCGATATAACTGTCTTCGGTATACCATGCCCAGGGGTTTGCAGCTTCGGCTTTGGCTTTAGCCGCTTCATAGGCATTGCGGTCGAATTGTGTGGCGCGGTATTGCGTTTTGGCCTGTTCGTATGCCTCTCCATCTTTTCGCTTCTCTTCGGCCAGTATCCGTCTGACTTCGTCATCAGGCGTGTCATACGGTACGATGGTGCCGTTAGGCAGGATGGCTCCCGTGGCGGGGCTGCCCGCTATGCCGGCAGTGTGTTCGTTGCGCAGGAAAAACTGTCCGACTTTGGCATCCGAACGGTTTTTTGTATAGGACGCTTCAGCATTGAGCCGCCAACCATTGTCGAAATCGTATTTAAAACCGGAAAAAAGATTGGTTTTATCGGCACGCAAACGCGACCAATCCATACCGAGGTAGGTATTTCGCGGCAGCCTGACGGGATTATTGCAGTTGTTTTCGAAAACGCTGTATGCCTTAGGGTTTTCGCATGGCAGCATCACTCCTGCAAAATCAGGAACTTCTTTGCTTTTCTGATGCATGCCGCCGAAAGTGAGAATGCCGTGGTCGCCGATATCGGTTTCTACAATGCCGTAGAGCATATTCTTTTTGCCCCACATTTTGTCTTTGAACGATTTATGGTCATCGTATACGCCGACTAATCGGCCACGCACGCTCTGTTCTTTGTTAAGACTGCCGGAAACGTCAAGCATCAGGCGTTTGCTGCCTCGCTGGTCGGTAGAAATCTCCCCCGTATGTTTAAAGGCAGAAGTCGGTCGTTTTCTAATGAGGTTGATGGTGCCGCCCGGTTCAGAGTTGGACTGCGTCAGGCCGGTTGCACCGCGCACAACTTCGATATGGTCGTAAACCGATAAGTCGGTACTGGGAGAAACATCAATTCTTGCCGTATAGCCGGAGCGTCCGGCCACATTGGTGGTGATGCTGTCTTCGCCGATTTGATCCACATAAAAACCGCGTGATAAAAACCGTGTCTGCAAGCCCGAATCACGTACAACGTTTACTCCCGTGGTATTTCTCATCGCCTCTTCAAGTGTATGGATGGCTTTGTCGTCAAGTTGCTGGCGGGTAATGACGCTCACAGACTGCGGGGTGTCTTTGCCTGAAATTCTCAGGCCCGTGGCGGTGGACATGCTGCCTATGGTATAGGATTTACTTTGTTCGGTTTTGTCGTTCCGCCGCGTGGCAGTAACGGTTACGCTTTCGAGTGTCCCACCTTCCGATACGGGTGGCTCGACCGCATCGGCCAAAGTATTTTGATAACAGGCTAACAACATAATCGGTAATATTTTTTGCTTCAAATTCGGAGTCATTTTTTCTGCTCTAAACAAATCAAGTTATTTAACGTTAAGAAGACATACAACATCATGTTAAAAAATTAAAATTTAATTATCCTAAATAATAATTAATTTTAATTTTTATTTGAAAATGTAAATTCTAATAGATTTTTTTACTAATTTAAATAATAAGAACCATTTTTATCCTATCCAATCATTTAATCGACTGAATTTTTTATTAAATTAAAAATATAAAATTCCGGATGCAAAAAAAGCCTTTACCGAAGTAAAGGCCGTCTGAAAAGTACGGGGGATTTTTGTATCTAATCGCATGGAAGGCAAAGGCTGATAATGCCTTATCGATTCCGCCGGAGCGTTTGATGTTTCCAAACGGCTTGCAAAGAAAGTGCCATCCGCATCAACAAGAAGCCGTCTGAAAAAATGGGAGGGCTAATGGATTTCCTGCCCTGCCGTCCATACCAAATCGCAGATGCCGTTCGTCGGGGCGAAGGCGGTCGGGGCGGCGAGCAGGATGCGGCGCAATTCGGTTTGGTTGCCGCTGTCGCAGGCAGCCGAAAGTTGCACCAACAGGTTTTCCAGTTGCGGCCAAGGAAGCATAGTTTCGCTGGCGGTCAGGATGCGGGGGTGGCCTGTCGGAACGGCGTTGTCGCCGATAATCAGTTCTTCGTACAGCTTTTCGCCCGGACGCAGGCCGGTGATGCGGATTTCGATGTCGCCTTTGGGATTGGCCGCATCTTTCACGTCCAAGCCGCTCAGCCGTATCATCTGCCGCGCCAGGTCGATGATTTTCACCGATTCGCCCATGTCCAAAACAAATACGTCGCCGCCTTTGCCCATCGCGCCCGCCTGTATCACCAGCTGGGCGGCTTCGGGGATGGTCATAAAGTAGCGGGTGATGTCGGGATGGGTAAGCGTAACGGGCCCGCCGGCAGCGATTTGCTGCTCAAAGGCCGGAACGACCGAACCGGACGAACCCAATACGTTGCCGAAGCGCACCATGCAGAAGCGGGTTTGGCAGCCCGTTTCCGCCGCCAAGGCCTGCAAGACGAGTTCGGCCATGCGTTTGCTCGCGCCCATGGTGTTGGTGGGGCGCACGGCTTTGTCGGTGGAAATTAAGACGAAGGTCGCCACGCCGCATTCTTGTGCCGCACGGGCGCAGGCCAGTGTGCCGAACACGTTGTTGCGTATGCCTTCTATGGTGTTGAGCGCGACCAGAGGGACGTGTTTGTAGGCGGCGGCGTGGTAGATAGTTTCCACTCCGAACGCCTGCATGACGTTTTTCAGACGGCCTTTGTCCTGCACAGAACCCAAAAGCGGCAAAATTTCAATATTGCCGCCCTGCCGCCGCGCCAAATCCTGCAATTCTCGTTCGATGGTGTAGAGCGAATATTCGGATAGTTCAAACAATACCAGCTTCGCCGGACGGCGGCCGACTATCTGGCGGCACAGTTCCGAACCGATGGAACCGCCCGCGCCCGTTACCATCACTGTTTTGCCTTCGATGTCGCGCGCCATCAGTTCGGCCATCGGCTCGACCGGCTCGCGTCCCAACAGGTCGGCCACCGATATTTTTTTCAGCAGACCGATGTGGATGCGGCCGTCCACCAAATCCTTCATGCCCGGAATCGCCAGCACTTCGCAGGGGTAAGCCTCAAGACTTTGCAGGATTTCCCGCCGCCTTTCCGCACCCGCGCTGGGCATGGCCAGCAGGATTTTCTTCACGCCGTAGCGCGCAATCAAATCGGCGGTTTCAGACGGCCTGAACACGGGCAGATCGCCGACGATGGTATGTTGCAGTCGCGGATTGTCGTCCACAAAGGCCACGGCGCGGTATTCGTTCACCTGCTTCATCGCTTCAATCAGCTGCCGTCCCGACTGTCCCGCACCGTACACGATGACGGGCGCGGCGGCATTGCGTTCACTGCGTTCGGTCAAAATCAGTCGCAACAGCAGGCGCGATCCGGCAATCAGCACCACCATCAAAAAGAAGAACACCACCGGCAAGGCCAGGCGCAGTTGTTTTTCAAACAACAAGACGCTGAAGAAAAACAGCAGCATGGATGCGAAACTGCCGAACAGCGCAACCGCCAAAATCCGCAGGCTGATGTAGCGCGTTACGGCGCGGTACAGTCCCAACCGGACAAACAGCAAGACTGTAAACACCGTTGTGGCCGCTAAAGCCTGCCAGTTGGCGGGGTCGTACCATTCGTGGTCGTAATCGGCTTTCAGGCTTTGGGTAAACCAGAAGGCGCAGAAAATCAACACTGTGTCGTGGATGACGAACAGGATTTTTTTGGTACGGCGCGGCAGGGCGAGCAAGGTTTCGAGCATCATGAATGGGTAATCGGCTGCCGCGTACGTTAAAACGGCAGGCCGTCTGAAAACGGTAAAAGGCCGCTATTATAAAGCCGTCGGCCGCAATCGTCGGTTTTTGCCGCCGGAGAATGCGGCAGGATGGGCGGTTTTGCAACAGGCCGTCTGAAAAAACGGTTCAGGGTGAAATCAAGTCAGACAGGACGGTTCGACTGCCTTCGCCGCATGGTTTTCAGGATGTAAAAGGAAGGAGTAAGCAAGAAGATGACGGGCAAACCGCCGAAGTTCCTAGGAAGAAGGTCGGTTGGGCGGGCAAACGAAAAGTGCGGATAAAAGAATGAAGGTAAGTAAAAACCGTTGCAAGGAATAAAGGCTTCACCGGTATGTCGGCAAAAACAAAAAAGGCCGTCTGAAAACTTTCAGACGGCCTGATGTTATCTAAACAAGACGGTTAGTTTTTAGCTTTGCCAAAACCGAATACGGTTTTAGTAGCCTGCCATGCGAAGCAGCACGCACCGCCGATAAAGATTAAGTCAGACAAGGTACGGATCCAGCGCAGAGTTTCCAGCAAGTCTTGTTGCAGGAAGTTTTCGCTGCGGGCATACCACAAACCGGTCGAGATGCTGGCGGCAGCCTGAATCGCACCAATCGGCAGCAAGCTGGTGGCAATCATGCCGACCAAACCGCCGTTCAGCATCCAGAAGCCCCAAGTCATCAGTTTGTCGTTGAAGTGTTCTTCCGGTTTCAAGTACAGGGCAACCAGCAATACGAAGCCCAAAGCCAAGAAGCCGTATACACCGAACAAGGCTCCATGTGCATGAACTGCGGTAGTGTTCAAACCTTGGATGTAGAACAGAGAAATCGGCGGGTTGATCAAGAAGCCGAACACACCGGCACCGATCATATTCCAGAAGGCTACGGCAACGAAGCACATCAGCGGCCAACGCAGACGTTTCGCCCAAGGAGCGGAGTTTTGATAAGACCAGTGTTCGTATGCTTCACGACCCAACAGAATCAGCGGCACAACTTCCAAAGCGGAGAAGCAGGCACCGATGGCCATAGAAGCCGAAGTCGAACCGGAGAAGTACAAGTGGTGCAGCGTACCCGGGATACCGCCCAACATAAAGATGGCGGCAGCGGCCAAAGTAGCGGCAGTGGCAGTATTGCGGCGGACAAATCCCATGTTGTAGAAGATGAAGGCGAAGGATGCGGTTGCAAACACTTCGAAGAAACCTTCCACCCACAGGTGAACCACCCACCAACGCCAGTATTCCATTACCGCAATCGGAGAATGCTCGCCGTAGAACAGGCCGGGCGCATAGAACACACCCACACCGAACATGGAAGCCACAAAAATGGCCAACAGGTTTTTATCGGTATTTTTCTCTTTAAACGCAGTAAAGGTACAGCGAACCATCAGGAACAGCCACAACAACAGGCCGACCATCAGCAGCAATTGCCAGAAACGACCCAAGTCCAAGAACTCATAACCTTGGTGGCCGAACCAGAAGTTCATGGCCGCAGGCATGTTGTCGCTCAAGGCAAGGAAGTTGCCGCCGTAAGAACCCAATACCACGATAAACAGTGCGATATACAGGAAGTTCACACCTGCACGTTGGAATTTCGGATCTTTACCGCCGTTGATAATCGGAGCCAGGAACAGACCCGCAGTCAGGAAGCCTGTGGCAATCCAGAAAATTGCGGACTGAATGTGCCAAGTACGTGCCAAGGCATAAGGCAGCCAATCAGAGAAGTTGATGCCGTAGAAATGCTGGCCTTCAATGGTGTAGTGAGCAGTCAAGCCGCCCAGCAGCACCTGTGCCACAAACAGCGCGACAGTCAGGAATACATATTTGCCCAAAGCTTTCTGCGACGGAGTCAGCTGGATTTTAGACAGCGGATCTTCTGCAGGAGGTTGCACCTCTTCATGTTTTGTCAGGAAAGAGTAACCCCACAACAATAAGCCGATACCGCTCAACAACAAGACGATACTGGTGAACGACCACATATAGTTTTCAGTAGTCGGCACGTTGTTGATTAACGGCTCGTGCGGCCAGTTGTTGGTGTAGGTAAACTCTTTATCCGGGCGGTTGGTCGATGCAGACCAAGCTGTCCAGAAGAAGAAGTTAGTCAATTTTTTACGCGCCTCTTCGCTTGGCAATGTATTGTTTTTCATTGCAAAGTTATCACGCGTTTGAACCATGTCGGGATCATTGCCGTACAACTTGATGTAATACGGCGCAACCGCCTCAATGGCTTTTTGACGGGTTTCGCTGATGACAACCGTTCCGTCTTCTTTTACTCTGGACTGGTTACGGTATTCGTCAGCCAATTGCGTACGCAAAGTCGCCTGTTGCGCAACATCCAATTGTTCGTAGTTTTTACCGAATTGAGCCTGTGCAGTGAAGTCCAACCAGGCAACCAATTCGCGGTGCAGCCAGTCGGCAGTCCAGTCCGGAGCCTGATAAGCACCGTGACCCAAGATAGAGCCGACCTCCATACCGCCGGTAGACTGCCAAGCCGATTGGCCGGCCAAAATATCATCCTTGGTCATCAACACCTGACCGGACGCCGTTACAACTTTTTCGGGATATGGCGGAGCTTTTTTATAAACCTCCGAACCCATATAACCCAGGATGGTAAAGCAGACTGCCAGCACTGCAAACAGCAGGTACCAGAGCTTCTTATATTGTCCCATAATAAACTCCTTGGGTGGTTGTGTTAAAATTCATGAAATATGAATGTTAAAAATTGTAGCACGACTAACACGGGAAATAAAGCAATCTGCCTGAAACATCTGTGGCAGTTGACCAACATCATACAAGCAGAAAATAATGTAAATTCGTGCACAATTCTAAATATAAGCGCAGAATAAATCGGTTTCCTATATTTTAAGCCCTAATTATGTTATGTTGAAACATGTAAAACTAACGAAATAAAATGTTAATGCCGCCTATTTGACTTATATCAAATAAATGTTAAGATAGGTAATCCATAATGCCATTACTTAATTTGTAAACGTAACCCAGTAAAAGGAAAGTACCTTATGAAACGCCAAACTTTAGCTGCCCTGATTACTTCGGCATTTGTTTTAGCGGCCTGTAATGGTCAGCAACAAGCCTCACAGCAACCTGCCGCACAAGGAACTCAGACTACAGCTTCTTCTACCCCGTCCGCTCCGGATGTAGCTCCCCAAACTGCAGAGGCAGATGTTCCCGTTGACCAGTTACCTGTTATCGATGCAGTTATGACCCATGCTCCGGAAGTACCTCCCCCGGTAAACCGCGATCACGCTGCTTTAGTTAAAGTAAAAATGGAAACCATCGAAAAAACCATGAAAATGGCTGATGGCGTTGATTACACTTACTGGACATTCAACGGTGACGTTCCAGGTCAAATGATCCGTGTGCGTGAAGGCGATACCGTGGAAGTAGAATTCTCCAACAACCCAAATTCTACCGTACCTCATAACGTTGACTTCCACGCTTCTACCGGCCCTGGCGGTGGTGCTGCTGCTACATTTACCGCACCCGGCCGCACTTCTACTTTCCGCTGGAAAGCACTGCAAGCCGGCCTGTACATCTATCACTGTGCTGTGGCCCCGGTAGGTATGCACATCGGTAACGGTATGTATGGTTTGGTCTTGGTTGAGCCTAAAGAAGGCCTGCCGAAAGTAGACAAAGAGTTCTACATCGTTCAAGGCGACTTCTACACCAAAGGCAAATACGGCGAGCCTGGCTTGCAACCTTTTGATATGGATAAAGCCATCCGTGAAGATGCAGATTACGTAGTATTTAACGGTCACGTTGGTGCTATTGCAGGCGATAACGCGCTGAAAGCCAAAGTAGGTGAAACCGTACGTATGTACGTAGGTAACGGTGGTCCGAACTTGGTGTCTTCTTTCCACGTTATCGGTGAAATCTTCGACAAAGTATATGTTGAAGGCGGCAAACTGATTAACGAAAACGTACAAAGCACCCTGATTCCTGCAGGTGGTGCAGCTATGATTGAGTTTAAAGTTGATATTCCTGGCAGCTTTACCATTGTTGACCACTCTATCTTCCGTGCATTTAACAAAGGCGCTTTGGGTCAATTGGTTGTAGAAGGTGAAGATCATCCAGAAGTAATGACCAAAAAACTGAGCGATGAAGCCTATAAAGGTACTGGCGCAGCAGCAGGTGCAGCTTCTGGTGCTTCTGGTGCTTCAGCTCCTGCAGCACCAGCCTCCTCAGCCTCAGGTTCTTCCAATCCTTATGGCGGTGAAGAAGGTCATTAATAGTTAATTTGGTTTTATAGAGCCAATAATGGCATCTATATTCTTGAATGAGAGGCCGTCTGAAGATATTTTTATAATTCAGATAAATCGGAATTCAGGTAATATAGATGCCTTTTTTCAATTACTATAAATATACTTTTTTGAGCTAAAACAACTTATTGCAAGATTAGTGCAGCTAAAATAATAAAATACTAATTTAATTGAGGAGCAAAAAATGAAATCTACCTTATTAACCCTCATTGTCAGCTGTCTATTCTTTTCTGCTTGTACCGATCAAAGTCAAACCAACACCCAGCAGACAACTGCAGAAACTCCAAAAAATACAAACGTATCTGCCGTTACTGAACAACCTGCCGTTGCACCTAAACAAGCAAGTGAACCCCAAGTTGATAAGAGACTAAAGGCAGGGAAAGACATTTACGATAAACGATGTAAAGCCTGTCATGGTGCAGACGGAATGGGGGCAAACGACTCACTGCCTCCGCTTGCTAAATCAGACTATTTTTCGGAAGATAAAATGCAATTGGTAGCCTCTATCGCCAAAGGCATACGCGGACAAATTACCGTCAATGGAAAGACATACGATGGCATCATGCCCGCCCTGCCTATGAAAGACGAAGAGCTTGCAGCGGTTTCTACCTATGTATTAAATATGTTTGACAACAAAGGTGGGGAAATTACTGTTGAAGAAATTGCCACCTTCCGAGCAGGGAAATAATCTTTCTCTCTCGACAGGACACATGTAAATCATCCAACATGAGGAAATTATGAAAAACTCTATTTTTTATACACTATTACTTACAAGCGCAGCATTATCTTCAGCGGCAGATATGGCAGACATTAGCGGCGGCACCTACCGGCCGCTTTACTTGGCCGCTGATGCCCCGCTAACTAAAGTGTCTTCTTATAAATTAGACAAACTACCTGTAACCAATGCACAATTCTTTGAATTCGTAAAGAAAAATCCACAGTGGCAACGCGGAAAACTCAGCAGCAAACAGGGTGACAAACATTATCTCTCACACTGGATTAAAGATGGTAACGGTTTTGCTCCCAAAAAAGAAGACTTGAACAAACCAGTTGTATTTATTTCATGGTTTGCAGCCAATGCTTATTGTACTGCCCAAGGTAAGCACCTACCCACTATCAACCAGTGGGAATATGCCGGACAAGCATCCGAACTCAAGCCAAACGGAGCTAATGAAAAAGCTTATAAAGACACCATCCTTAACTGGTATGCACAAGGCAGCCGACAGGGTTTGCGTGATGTAGGCCGTATGAAACCCAATTATTGGGGCATCTACGATATGCACGGCCTAATTTGGGAATGGACTGAAGATTTCAACAGCAGTCTGTTAAACTCCGGAGGTGTAGATAGTGCCATGTTCTGTAGTGGTGCAGCAGCAGGAGCTACTGATCCTACAAACTACGCAGCGTTCCTACGCTATGGTTTCCGTACAAGCCTACAGTCAAAATTTTCAGTGCATAACCTAGGCTTCCGCTGCGCACAATAAAAATTAGCGACTGAATGGCCATCTGAAAATATTCCACTAAAAAAGCATTAGTTTCTTCAAATGCTCTTACCGAAATTTAGGAATAGAAAATAAAAAGGGAATGATAAATTTATCTTAATCAATACCCAAGATAATTCCTCCAATCCCTTCATTTCACAAAACAGTTAGTCTGCCTTAGATAACTAAGGCAGACTAATTCAAAAAAGCCGAATAGCTAACACCATTCGGCTTTCATTTATTTCAATATTTATTGAACTTTAATTTCTACATCAACACCGGCTGGCAAGTCCAGTTTCATCAGTGCGTCGGTAGTTTTGTCAGTCCAGTCCACGATGTCCATCAGGCGCAAGTGGGTGCGGATTTCCAATTGTTCACGAGAAGTTTTGTTCACGTGTGGAGAACGCAGAATGTTGAAACGCTCGATTTTAGTCGGCAACGGAATCGGACCTTTTACAACGGCGCCGGTACGTTTTGCAGTTTCAACAATTTCTTGAGCAGAACGGTCGATCAGGCTGTAATCATAAGCTTTCAGGCGGATACGGATTTTTTGGTTTGCCATTTATCGATATCCTTCAATTAAGCGATGATAGAAGAAACCACGCCCGCACCTACGGTACGACCGCCTTCGCGAATCGCAAAGCGCAGACCTTCTTCCATAGCGATCGGTGCAATCAATTCTACAGTGATGGCTACGTTCTCACCAGGCATAACCATTTCTACACC
>NZ_KV790815.1:0-1539 GCF_001807735.1 Neisseria sp. HMSC31F04
ACTGGAGAGAGAGGCTCTTTTTCAGTCGGGTTAGCGTGCCTGTAAGTGTCACCATCAGCAGCCACTTTCTGTTGTTCTCGCTGATTGCTCAATGCTGTTAACTCTTTACGTAACTTTTGTACCGCTGGAGAATCTACCGGGTTATGCAGCCCGATCCCTATTGTCGATTACCTGCCCAACAGCCAAAACGAGCGGCGCATCACACCCGAGGTCCATGTCCGCCTGCATAACGAGGAGTGTGCGGCTGTTTCGCGGTGCGGCCTACGGCATCATCACCACGCACAAATTAAGACGTATTGCACAAAAATCCAGTTTAATCTAAGATTCTGTCTTAAGTTAAACTGGATTTTGTTGTATTACCCACGTCACCTGCAATCCGTCCTGCAAAAGCTGTCCGCCCAATTTCCCGCCGTATTGCTGACCGGTGCGCGGCAGGTCGGTAAATCCACGCTGCTTCAGCACATTGCGCCCGAATACGGATACCTTACCTTAGACGATCCCTTGCTGCTCGACCAAGCCAAAAACGAGCCGCAACTGTTTTTATTGAACCACACGCCGCCGCTGATTGTGGACGAAGTCCAATACGCCCCTGAGCTGTTCCCCCTGCTGAAAATGGATATAGATCGGCGCAAGCAGAACGGCCTGTATCTGCTGTCCGGTTCGCAGGCTTTTGAGTTGATGCAAAACGTCAGCGAAAGCCTGGCCGGGCGTATTGCGGTATTGAAATTAAACGGATTGTCGTGGCGCGAAATGCGCGGCGATGGTTTTCAGGCCGCCTTTGTGCCGGACGAAGGTTATTTGGCCAACCGGAAACCCGTATTCAGGCTACCCGAACACGAAAATATCTGGCAGATTATCCACCGCGGCGATATGCCGCGCTTAAAGGATGATACCAACAAATGGCTTCAATGTTCGTCCAAAGATCATAAATTCCTTCTCCGTTTGTTTGGAGCAAAACGAAAATTGAGCAGTCAGGAAATCGGTGAGCTGCTGGCAAAAGGTTACTTGTCTTCCCGTACTGGTTTTGTCGGTAAAAAGGGCAAACCGTTTTCGGCCGCTTTAAAAATGGCAGCCGACGGCAGTATAGAGTTTGATTTTTCAGATTGATGGTTATGGTACTAACTGACAAAGACTTGGAAAAATGGGGCAGGGTGCTGCCTGTACTACCTGAAAACCTATATATAAACTTGGAGAAATATTTACTGACCGCAAACGAAAATCCCGACTTAATCGATGCGGACATGGTCGTAACATCTTATCTTCAAGACATTGGAGACAAATTATTTGAGGCTGTAGAAGCAGTCCGAAAAGAAGGTAATGAAGAATTCTGTTTTCGGGGTGGTTTGCCTATGACTATTAGGTCTGACGGCCGCATCTGTTTATTCAGTGGGAGTGCCGCACTGAAGTTTTCCTTTCTGCAGCCGGAGAAAAATATTTGGTTAACGCAAGAACAGATTGATAGGCGTGGATTTTCGCTGAAAGAAGCCGGCAACCCGATCAAAATATTAGGGGCTGACGTAGATTAGCAGTTATGCTAGG
>NZ_KV790816.1:0-42578 GCF_001807735.1 Neisseria sp. HMSC31F04
GGGATTTTGGGGGGATTTTGCAAAGGTCTCGTAATGAATGATGAAACCGATGCAGAAAAAACTGATATTTGATGTAAATTGATGCGCGACAAGCAGCCGCAAGCCGGATTCTTAAATTCGACACACAAACAAAGGCCGTCTGAAAACCGGTTTCCCCATTTTCAGACGGCCTTTTTTATGCCCGACGCAACCGTTATCCTTGATGCAGGCTGTTCACATAATCCACTTCTTCGCGGCTGCCCAAAACCACGGCGACGCGCTGATGCAGACCTTCCGGGCGGATGCTTAAAATATCTTGAACGGCGTTGCTGGCCGCCCCGCCCGCCTGCCGCATAATCAGTGCCATCGGATTAGCTTCGTACATCAGGCGCAGCTTGCCCGGTTTGGACGGATCGCGCTTATCCTGCGGATACATAAACACCCCGCCGCGCATCAGGATGCGGTGCACTTCGGCCACCATGCTGGCCACCCAGCGCATATTGTAATTCTTGCCGCGCACGCCGGTTTCGCCTGCCAAAAGTTCGGCAACGTACTGCTGAACGGGCGGCAGCCAATGGCGTTGGTTGGATGCGTTGATAGCGAATTCTTTGGTTTGCACCGGAACCTGCGGCTCTTGTTGCGTTAAGACGAAATCGCCGCCTTCGTTCAAAGTGAAAACGTACACGCCGTGCTTGAAGGTAATCACTAACTGGGTTTGCGGGCCGTACAGCACATAGCCTGCCGCCGCCTGGTTTTCGCCGCTTTGCAGGAAAGAGGCCGTATCCAGCCCGCCTTCGGGCTTGGGTAGGATGGAAAAAATCGTGCCGACGGAAATATTGACATCGATGTTGGACGAACCGTCCAAAGGATCGAACAGCACCAGATAGCGGCCGTTTTCATGACAGGCCACGAAGCTGTCTTCTTCCTCGCTGGCCAACCCCGCCACCTGCGGGTTCTGCCGCAGCGCGTCTATCAGCAAATCATTGGCCAGCACGTCGAGTTTTTTCTGTTCTTCGCCCTGCACGTTGCCGCTGCCCGCCGTACCGAGCACGCCCGCAAGCGCGCCCAGCCGCACCAGCCGGCCGATCTGCACGCAAGCGGAAACGACGGTTGCCGCCGTTTCACCCAGTTCGGGCGGCAGATTATGCCGGCGCAGGTGTTCGGGTAAAAATTGTGAGAAGGTGGTATTCATGGCTGCTCCCTATCGGTTCGGCATTCAGGCCGTCTGAAACAATCGAAGCCGCCGTTTATACCCTTTTCAGACGGCCTGAACAAGCCGCTGCCGCACTTATCCGCGCCTTTTTTCCGATTTTGCCGCGGCAAAAGGCGAAATTTCTTGGAAAAAATCCCGTCGGCCTTTAAAATACCCCGTTTCCTGCGGCATACAGCATGCCGCCGCCATTTCTCAAACCAAGGATAGAAACCATGATTGGACTAACTTATGCCGCAGATGCCGCACAACCCGGCGGATTGATGTCGTTTGCCCCGCTGGCATTGATTTTAGTGGTATTTTATTTTCTGATCCTGCGTCCGCAGCAGAAAAAATTTAAAGCCCACCAAGCCATGCTGACCGAACTGAAAACCGGCGACAAAGTGATTCTGGCTTCCGGCTTTACCGGCAAAATCACCAAAGTCGGCGAAAAATTCTTCACTGTCGAAATCGCGCGCAACGTCGAAGTCGAAGTGGAACGCCATGCCGTGGCGGCTAAAAGAACCGATGCATAAGCCGTCAGAAGATTGATTCCGAACAGGCCGTCTGAAACCGGATTTTCAGACGGCCTCATCCCGAAGGTTTGATTATGAACCGTTATCCCTTGTGGAAATACCTGCTGGTTCTCGCCATACTCGGCCTGGGCCTGCTCTATACCCTGCCGAACTTCTTCGGCGACACCCTAGCGGTGCAGATTTCGACCAACCGCCAATCCCTCGCCATCAACAGCCAAACCGAAGCGCGCGTCAGCGAAGCCCTGCGTATGGCCAACATTCCCGACGACGGCATGTTCATCGCCAACGGCTCGTTGAAAGTGCGTTTCAAAGATTCGCAAACCCAAATGAAGGCGCGTTCGGTGATTGAAAGCACCTTGGGCGAAGGCTACATCACCGCCCTCAACCAAATCGCCAACACGCCCGAGTGGATGGCGAAAATCCGTGCCAACCCGATGTTCCTCGGCCTCGACCTGCGCGGCGGCGTACATTTCACCATGCAGGTGGACATGAAGGCCGCGATGCAGAAAACATTCGACCGCTACGCCGGCGACATCCGCCGCGAGTTGCGCCGCGAAAAAATCCGCGTCGGCACCATCGTGCAGAACGACAACAGCCTGGCCGTCCCCTTCCAAGACGAAGCCGATCTGAACAAAATCCTGCCGACGCTTAAAAATATGTTCCCCGAAGCCACGCTCACTAGCGACGGCAGCCGCCTGATTCTCACCCTTTCGGAACAGGCCGTGGACAATATCCGCAAACAGGCTGTGGCGCAGAACATCAACACCCTGCACAACCGTGTGAACGAATTGGGCGTAGCCGAACCGATTATCCAGCAGGCGGGTGTAGACCGCATCGTCGTGCAACTGCCCGGCGTGCAAGACACGGCCAAAGCCAAAGATATCATCGGACGTACCGCCACGCTGGAAGTCCGCATGGTGAGCGACGACACCAACGCCCTTCAGGCGGCCTTGGACGGCAACGTACCCGAGGGCTACGAATTGCTGAACACTTCCGGCGATATGCCCCATCCCCTGCTGATTAGCAAGCAAGTCGAGCTGACCGGGGAAGACATCGACGACGCACAGCCCGACCGCAACGAAACAGGCCAACCCGGAGTAAGCGTCAGCTTCAACAACGCCGGTGCCGGCATCTTTGCCGACCTGACGCGCAACAACGTCGGCAAACGCATGGCGATGGTTCTAATCGACCAAGGTAAATCCGAAGTCGTCACCGCACCGCAAATCAACGAACCGATTCCGGGCGGCAAAACGATTATTTCCGGCAGCATGTCGTTCGCCGAAGCGGAAGATATTTCCCTGCTGCTGCGTGCCGGTTCGCTGGCCGCGCCGATGGAAATCGTCGAAGAGCGCACCATCGGCGCCTCGCTCGGTGCGGAAAACATCAAAAAAGGCGTGGATTCCACTCTGTGGGGTTTTGCCGCCGTCGCCCTGTTTATGGTGGTTTACTACCGCCTGATGGGTGTGTTTTCCGTGATTGCGCTGGTCGCCAACATCCTGCTGCTGGTTGCCGCCCTGTCTTTCCTCGGCGCCACCCTGACCCTGCCGGGCATCGCCGCCATGGCATTGACGCTGGGCATGGCAATCGACTCCAACGTGTTGATTAACGAACGTATCCGCGAAGAACTGCGCGACGGTGCCAAACCGCAAGCCGCAATCTTTGAGGGCTACAAACATGCTTGGGACACCATTGTCGATTCCAACATTACCTCGCTGATTGCCGGCATCGCCCTGCTGCTGTTCGGCTCCGGCCCGGTGCGCGGCTTTGCCGTGGTGCACTGTCTGGGCATCCTGACCTCGATGTTCTCGTCGGTCGTCGTATCGCGTATGTTCGTCAATTTGTGGTACGGACGCAAACGCAAACTGCAAAGCATCTCCATCGGCGGCGATATCAAACCGGCCGTGGCTGCGGATAAGGAGTAACCATGGAACTGTTCCGTTTCAAACGCGATATCCCGTTTATGAAATACGGCAAGCTGACGACATTCATCTCGTTGGCCACCTTCATACTCGCCGTATTTTTCCTTGCAACAAAAGGCCTGAACTATTCGGTGGAATTCACCGGCGGCACGGTTATGGAAGTCGAATACGCGCAAGCCGCGGAAGTCGATAAAGTGCGCGATAGCCTAAACAGCCTGCAACTGGGCGAAATTCAGGTTCAGGCATTGGGAACCAACAAACACTTGATGATCCGCCTGCCGAACAAAGCAGGTACCACATCGGCCCAGCTTTCCAACCAAACCATGGACATCCTGAAGAAACAGGATGCCTCGGCCAAACTGCGCCAAGTGGAATTCATCGGCCCGCAAGTCGGCGACGAATTGGTGCATAACGGCCTGATTGCATTGGGCATGGTGGTGGTCGGCATCATTATCTACCTGTCGATGCGTTTCGAATGGCGTTTCGCCGTCTCGGCCATCATCGCCAACATGCACGACGTCATCATCATCCTCGGCTGTTTCGCCCTCTTCCAATGGGAATTTTCCCTGACCGTATTGGCGGGCGTGCTGGCGGTGCTGGGTTATTCCGTAAACGAATCGGTGGTCGTGTTTGACCGTATCCGCGAAAACTTCCGCAAAGGCGCAATGCGTAACCACACCGTGCCTGAAGTCATCGACAACGCCATTACCGCCACCATGAGCCGTACCGTCATTACCCACGGCTCCACCGAGGCTATGGTTGTTTCCATGCTTCTGTTCGGCGGTGCGGCACTGCACGGTTTCTCCATGGCACTGACCATCGGCATCGTCTTCGGCGTTTATTCTTCCGTACTCGTCGCCAGCCCGCTGCTGCTGTTATTCGGCCTCAGCCGTGAGAACATCGGCCGCGTCAGAGAGAAAAAAGAAGAAGCCGTCGTCTAAAACGGCCGGCCGTATACGAAGGCCGTCTGAAAAGGAATCATCCGTTTTTCAGACGGCCTTTTCCTTTCAGACGGCCTCATTCACCACCAAGCGATAAACTGTTATACTCTTCACATTTTTTAACATCCATTGCACGTTGAACGGATAACCGCGCTTGACGATACCCGGCTGCCAATCAAAGCCGGTTCGAATAGCGTGGCGAAGTACCACCGCGCTGAAACCATAATCGGGTTCGTCCGCACTGTATTGCCAGGCCGTCTGAAACATCCGCTTCAACGGAGTGAAACATGATCAGCAAACAAGAATATCAAGCCCAAGCCGCCGAAGGCTACAACCGTATCCCGCTCGTGCAAGAACTCCTTGCCGACTTGGATACGCCGCTTTCCCTTTATCTCAAACTCGCCAACCGCCCCTATACCTATCTGCTCGAATCCGTTGTCGGCGGCGAACGTTTCGGCCGCTATTCCTTTATCGGCCTGCCTTGCAGCCACTATCTCAAAGCCAGCGGCAAACATGTCGATGTTTATCAAAACGGCGAAATCGTCGAGCAATACGACGGCAACCCGCTGCCTTTTATCGAAGCCTTCCACAACCGCTTCAAAACGCCCGAAATCCCAAGCCTGCCGCGCTTTACCGGCGGACTGGTCGGCTACTTCGGTTACGAAACCATCTACAATTTCGAACACTTCGCCCACCGCCTGAAAAATACCGCCAAAGCCGATCCGCTCGGCACGCCCGACATCTTGCTGATGCTGTCGCAAGAGTTGGCGGTTATCGACAATTTGAGCGGTAAAATCCACCTCATCGTTTACGCCGATCCCTCGCAGCCCGACGGCTACGAACGCGCCCGCGAACGCCTCGAAGACATCCGCACCCAGTTGCGCCAAAGCTGCGCTATCCCACTCTCGCTCGGCAGCAAACACACCGAAGCCGTCAGCGAGTTCGGCGAAGAGCCGTTCAAAGCCTGCGTCGATAAAATCAAAGACTACATTTTCGCAGGCGACTGCATGCAGGTCGTCCCCAGCCAGCGCATGAGCATGGAATTCACCGACAGCCCGCTCGCCCTCTACCGCGCCCTGCGCACGCTCAACCCTTCGCCTTATCTCTTTTACTACGATTTCGGCGATTTCCACATCGTCGGTTCCTCGCCCGAAATCCTCGTCCGCCGCGAACGCGACGACGTCATCGTCCGCCCCATCGCCGGCACGCGACTGCGCGGCAAAACCCCCGCCGAAGACCTTGCCAACGAACAAGACTTATTAAGCGACGCCAAAGAAATCGCCGAACACGTCATGCTTATCGATTTAGGACGCAACGACGTCGGCCGCATCAGCAAAACAGGCGAAGTCAACGTAACCGACAAAATGGTGATTGAAAAATACTCCCATGTGATGCACATCGTTTCCAACGTCGAAGGCCGTCTGAAAGAGGGCATTACCAACATGGACATCCTCGCCGCCACATTCCCCGCCGGCACACTCTCCGGCGCACCCAAAGTCCGCGCCATGGAAATCATCGAAGAAGTCGAACCGAGCAAACGCGGTATCTACGGCGGCGCCGTCGGCGTATGGGGCTTCAACAACGACATGGATTTGGCCATCGCCATCCGCACCGCCGTGGTGAAAAACAACACGCTATACGTTCAAAGCGGCGCAGGCATCGTCGCCGACTCCGATCCGACCTCCGAATGGCAGGAAACGCAGAACAAAGCCCGAGCGGTGGTTCGGGCGGCGCAGATGGTGCAGGAAGGGTTGGATAGGTAGACTTGACGTTTTCAGACGGCCTTTAAGGAATCAACAGGCCGTCTGAAAATCCAAACAATAAGCAGCAATCGTTTGATTAGAACAGCGACCTTTACTGCATCATTCCCGCGCAGGCGGGAATCCAGAAATTTGAAATTACGGGAATCTCTAAGATATTTCTGAAAGATTGAGGCCTGGATTGCCGCCTGCGCGGGAATGACGGATTAAAGTTTTTTGCGGAAACATGATGCAACCTGCCGTTTATATACTCGCCAGCCAACGAAACGGAACGCTGTATATCGGTGTAACATCCAATCTCACCCAACGTGTTTACTAACATAGAGAACATTTGGCACAAGGATTTACAAATCAGCATCATGTAACCATGTTGGTTTGGTACGAAATGCATTCCACAATGGAACACGCCATTACCAGGGAAAAGCAACTGAAAAAATGGAATCGGCAATGGAAGCTGCGCCTTATCGAAGAGAAAAATCCAGGTTGGCAGGATTTATGGTTTGAAATCATTAAATAACCATCGTTTCAAAACATGTAAATTCACCCTGGCACCCCTTGAATTTCGTCATTCCCGCGCAGGCGGGAATCCAGACTTTTAGGTTTCAGGAATCTTTAAACATTGCAGGGTATTTACCCTCTGGATTCCCGCCTGCGCGGGAATGACGGATTAACGGTTTCAGACGACCTGAAATAAACAGCAGAACACAGACAGATTAAAACACCATGAACACCTCCCCCATCCTCCCTCCTTCCATGCTCGGCATCCTCGGCGGCGGACAATTAGGCAGAATGTTTACCGTTGCCGCCAAAACCATGGGCTATAAAGTAACCGTTCTCGACCCCGATCCGAACGCGCCGGCGGCGGAATTTGCCGACCGCCATTTGTGCGCGCCGTTTGACGACCAAGCCGCCTTAGATGAGTTGGCAAAATGCGCGGCGGTTACCACTGAATTTGAAAACGTCAATGCCGACGCGATGCGTTTTCTGTCAAAACATACCAACGTTTCCCCCAGTGGCGACTGCGTTGCCATCGCGCAAAACCGTATTCAGGAAAAAGCGTGGATACGCAAAGCGGGGCTACAAACCGCGCCGTATCAAGTGGTTTGCCGTTCAGACGACATCAGCGAAGAAAGCGCGCAATTTTTGCCCGGCATCCTGAAAACGGCTACGTTGGGCTACGACGGCAAAGGTCAAATCCGCGTCAAAACGGTGGACGAACTCAAAGCCGCGTTTGCCGAACACGGCGGCGTGGATTGCGTTTTAGAAAAAATGGTGGATTTGCGCGGCGAAATTTCCGTTATCGTATGCCGTCTGAACAATGAAAACGTGCAAACCTTCAACCCCGCCGAAAATATCCACGAAAACGGTATCTTGGCTTATTCCATCGTCCCCGCGCGGCTGAGTGCCGACGTGCAGCAACAGGCGCGGCAGATGGCGCAACGCTTGGCGGACGAATTGGACTATGTTGGCGTGTTGGCGGTGGAAATGTTTGTCGTCGGCGACACGCATGAATTGGTCGTCAACGAAATCGCCCCGCGCCCGCACAATTCCGGCCACCATACGCTGGATGCCTGCGCTGCAGACCAATTCCAGCAGCAGGTACGCATTATGTGCAACCTGCCGCCTGCCGATACCAAGCTGCTTTCTTCATGCTGCATGGCGAATATTTTGGGCGACGTTTGGCAGGAAGACGGCGGCGAACCAAATTGGCTGCCGTTGCAAAGCAGTCCGAATGCACATTTACACCTTTACGGCAAAAAAGCCGCGCGGAAAGGCCGCAAAATGGGGCATTTCACTGTTTTGGCCTCCGATGCCGACGACGCATTTGCCGCCGCTCAAAAACTGCACAGTGCTTTGTAAATCTTTTCAGACGGCCTAAAACATAACCGGGCCGTCTGAAAAATCAGTACTGCCGATGCGTAAACGCTTGCGCACGGCCTTTTTCAGACAGTTCAAACACATTTCCGTATCCTGAGGCCGTCTGAAAATCGAAACACACAGGAAACACCATGGCCATCCTTACCCTTCTGCGTTCGGCACAACCTGCCGACTGCGACGATATTTATGATGTTCATAAATACGCCGTGCAATACACCTGCCGCCACGGTTACGGCCCTAAAATACTGGAAGCATGGCGCGAACTGCTGGCTCCCGAGAGCTATCTGGAAACCCTGTCCGATCCGAAACGGGAACTGTGGGTAGCCGAATACAAGGGCAACATTCAAGGCTTTTTCCAGCTTGATTTGAAAGAGGCGCAACTGGATGCGCTGTACGTCCATCCCTTCGTCCACAACCAAGGGCTGGGCACTGCCCTCCTGCATAAAGCGGAGACGCTCGCCGTCAAGGCCGGCCTGAGCTTTATCAAACTTTACGCCTCCAACAACTCGGTCAGCTTCTACCGCCTCAACGGTTACGATTCGCTGGGCAAGGCCGAACTGCGCCTCAACCCCTCGGTAACCGTAGGCTGCGAACTGATGCGGAAAAACCTGGAAGACTGATAAGCCCCGCCCGTTCCGTTCACATTCCGGCCAGGCAATAATATGAATCTCGATACTTAAGAAAAATCACAAAAGGCCGTCTGAAAATCCGAAATCCGGTTTTCAGACGGCCTTTTCAAAACCAGGGTGGCAGGCTACGAACGGCAGCCCAACATGCGCGGCAACACATCATTGCCCTGCATACGGTGCACAATAACCATCGCAATATGCCCCGCCACCAAAACAAACAGCAGCCAAGCCATCTTACCGTGCAACATATTGCCCAGATTCGCCATCCATTCAACCTTTTCCGGCGTACCCTGCATCACCTGCAAGCCAAACACCTTCAACGGCCCGCGACCGCTGCCGTATTGTCTAATCATGCCGACCAGCGGCACAAACAACATCAGCGCATACAATGCCAAATGCCCCATCTTGGCCGCCGCACTGTCGGCGGGCGGGCGTTTGCCCATATTGGCAGCCGCCCATAGGATACGGACGACGATCAACACCATCAAAATAAAGCCAAACGATTTATGTAGGCCGTAAAGACTGCCGACCCAGTCGGCCTCGGTCAGATTCCAAATAATTGCCGTTACCAGCATTACAACAAAACAAGCAGCCATCAACCAATGCAGCAGGCGGCTGACGGTACCGTAATAGCGGGAAGAATCAGGTGTCATGGAGGTTCCTTTGAAATTTTGTTTTTCATCAAATATGTAGATAGGGAGGCAGTGTAAAGGAAATCTTGGCGACAACAAACCTGCCGTACGGTAAAACTGCATTTCCCATTAGTAAACCAAACCAAAAATCAAATACCTAAAATGATGCTAATCACTTTACAGCCAACCCCAATAGCATCCTTATCCCGACAGGCCGTCTGAAAACATACCGCCCGAACCGAATGCCGCCACGGCATTTCAACGCTTTTGAGGCACCGTTATTTTTCAGACGGCCTTCTTGACAACCCACCCCACACTACATAGAATGCAGGCCGCTAATCCGCCGCTTCCGTCGGCGGTTCCCATTTTTCAAAATTCAATTTCCATATTTCCAAATACAAAACCATCACTATTTACCCTCCGACCACTTTTTTCAGACGGCCTCACGCGCCGTATTTCCTTCCGCTTATACTGACTCTAAAAACAATCTTATGCACGTCTCCGAACTACAAACCCAACATATTTCCAAACTTTTGGAACAGGCCGAACAACTCGGCATCGAAAACGCCAACCGACTGAGAAAACAGGATTTGGTTTTCGCCATCGTCCGCCAATTGATGCGCCAAGGCGAAGATTTCAACTGCTCCGGCACCCTGGAAATCCTGCCCGATGGCTTCGGCTTCCTGCGCAGTGCAGACACCTCATATCTCGCCGGCCCGGACGACATCTACGTCTCGCCCAACCAAATCCGCCGTTTCAACCTCCACACCGGCGATACCATCGAAGGCACCGTTCGCGTACCGAAAAACGACGAACGCTACTTTGCCCTCGTCCGCCTCGATTCCATCAACGGCGACCACCCCGAAGTCTGCAAACACAAAATCCTCTTCGAAAACCTTACCCCGCTCTTCCCGACCAAACAATTCAAATTGGAACGCGACATCAAGGCGGAAGAAAACCTCACCAGCCGCGCCATCGACCTCGTCTCCCCGATCGGACGCGGACAGCGCGCACTTTTGGTTGCCCCGCCCAAATCGGGCAAAACCGTGATGCTGCAGAATATCGCCCATGCCATCACCGCCAACTACCCGGATGCCGAACTCATCGTCCTGCTGATTGACGAACGCCCGGAAGAAGTAACCGAAATGAGCCGTTCCGTACGCGGCGAAGTCGTCTCCTCCACTTTCGACGAACCCGCCACCCGCCACGTCCAAGTGGCCGAAATGGTGATTGAAAAAGCCAAGCGCATGGTGGAGCACAAAAAAGACGTGGTCATCCTGCTTGATTCGATTACCCGCCTTGCCCGCGCCTATAACACCGTCGTCCCCGCATCGGGCAAAATCCTGACCGGCGGCGTGGATGCCAACGCCCTGCACCGCCCCAAACGCTTCTTCGGTGCCGCCCGTAATGTTGAAGAAGGCGGCTCACTGACCATCATCGCCACCGCACTTGTGGAAACCGGCAGCCGTATGGACGACGTGATTTACGAAGAATTTAAAGGCACGGGCAATATGGAGCTGCATCTCGACCGCCGCATGGCCGAAAAACGCCTGTTCCCCGCCATCAACATCAACAAATCCGGCACGCGCCGGGAAGAACTGCTGGTGCCGAACGACCAATTGCAACGCATGTGGCTGTTACGGAAATTCCTGCACCCGATGGACGATTTGGAAGCCACCGAATTTTTGGTGGACAAACTCAAAGCCTCGAAGGACAACAACGATTTCTTCGAACTGATGCGGGGCAAATAAAGCAAAGGCCGTCTGAAATATTTTCAGACGGCCTTTCGATTCAATGTGCGATTCGAAATAAAAACAATATAAGCGGATTAGCAACTGCCGCTTTGGGCTTTTCGGCCTGCCCGCCGCAATGCTTCCTAACTCCCCCCGTTAATGCACAAAGACTCTATTTTTCCCGCTCGCCGAAAGTGAATGGTGTAACGTCCTTTATCTATGATTTCCGCAAAGCTAAATCCGCCTTCGTCATTATCGCCTATCCTTCCCACTTCCAATGCAACCTTTTTGCCCTTCGGATTTTTCACCACCACATCAGGACTGATTGGTTCAAATGAAAGCAACAAACCCGTATCTGTCGGGCTGTCAAAATAATATACCACACCGCCGCGCTTGATTTGTAAAGGCTTAGACAAACAACCTGTCTCATCCAAGGGTAATTTTTGAGTCGCTGAAGCGTACGCCGAACTGCACCATCCTAAAGCCAACAGCAAAATAATTTTTGAAGATTTCACAAAATATCCTTCATTATTTTCAAATAAAAAATATGGCATCCACAGCAGAGGAATTTGACACTGAAGCGGGGCAATCTGATTGCCGCAACCCGTGCATCGTAAATATCAAATCAATCCGCCATAGATTACCATATTCGATTAAGCAGCCAGTTTTATTCGCATAGGCCGTCTGAAACAAAGTTTTCGTCAGTCAGACGGTCGATTTGCAAAGTTAAAACGAAATCCAACCTGCTTATTTACTGCGTTTGACAATCAGCTTGTCGGCCGTAACTTCGCCATCCAGCACGGTAGCCAATTCCTTCACTGTTGCCTCTACATCGGTTGAACCATCGCCTATTCCGTAAATAGCCATCAGCTTCAATATTCCTTCGATAAATTTCTTATCGACCTCGACAACCGCGTTGTACTTCAATTTTTCCATCACGGCCTGCTCTAACTGCTGGTCGTTTTCATACGCAATAGGTGGCAATGAGGCATCTGCATCGGCCTTCACCATGCTGCCGTCCAAGTAAATCTGATTGCCTTTACTGTCCACCTTGAGGCCGGATTTCAACAGCAGTTTGGCAATTTCTTTTATTTCAGCCTGTGATTGTTCCGCACTCAGACACTCCTGCCCTTCTCTCGCCAAGAAGGCGTTGGCACGTTCAATAGCCTCTCCGTTCAAATCTTGCAGGCTGAAGTTTTGCTGTATGCGGTCGAACTTGGCCTGATTAACCTCAATATCGCCAATAGTGTTACGGCTGGCAAATGTGAACTTGCCGTCTTTAATCGTTTGCTCACTTTCACTCTTAACATTATTTACCTTCAAATTGAAGTCCGGACTCTCCACTTTGAATGAGCCTAGAGAAAAAATCGCGGTTCCGTTCTGCGGCTTTACAGCCTGGCCCATAATGGTATCCGTGCTGTATTTCAAATTGTTCATTTGCACAAGGAATTTCCCTTCCTCAGCAGCGATGTTTTGCATGGAAACAGAGGGGGAGTCAAAATCGAATTTGCTCAGATAATAGCGTTGATCTGCTTTTCCGCCGGAAATATTGGAAGTTACAGCATCCCAAGTAACTTTTATCCCCTCCTCATTGTTTTGATACGAGCTTGCAGGAGCAGTCAGCTTACTGTTGAATCCACCTGCCCAAGAAATATCGGTATCGCCGTTGAACAGGAGAAATTCTTTGCCATTTTCCACAACCAGATAAAGCTTGCTTTTCATGTTGTAACCGCTCAGGCCGCGCGTAATCACGTCCTCACCGCGCAATGAGAATTTATCTTCCGTATGACACAAATCGGGAATAAATTCGCCCGTCCACGAAGCTTTACCAGACATCACGCCCATATCGAATTCTTTAAGCGTGATCTTCAAACGTTTGTCCGCTTTGGGATTGTTTTGGAAATAAAAATCCTGCTTCAGTTTTTTATCGGCATAAACACTGCCGCCGACAGCTCCGCCTCCCAAGATGGCGATTCCGACTAATGTTGCAATAACGGTTTTTTTCATGCTTTATTCCTTAATTGAGTATTTCGGCTGTGCCGCTTGATTGTTATACCATCCTGACTATTCAGCATACAAGGCCGTCTGAAAATATTTCTTTCAGACGGCCTTGATCAAGCATCGTGGTAATCAGCCCTTTTATTTGGCAAAATATTTATCGGTAATTTTATCGTATTCGCCTGATTCGCGTACTTTTTTCAGTGCGTCGTTCAACATCGCGGCTGTAGCGGCATCGCCTTTACGCACGGCAAATCCATAGTTTTCCTCAGTAAAATCGGGAATTTCAACCATAGAAAAGCCTTTGCTGCCGTTATTTTTGATGTAGTTGGCAATTACCGCACTGTCGCTGATTACCGCATCCAAGCCACCGTTTTCCAGCTCTTTGGTCACCAAAATAATGTTTTCAAAACGGGCAATTTTAGTGCTGTCCGAACCGAGGGTTTTGCTGGCAGCCAAATCACCGGTCGTACCGGTTACCACGCCTACTTTATTCACCTGTTTCAAATCTTCAACCGATTTGATGGTTTTACCCTGCGGCACCAAAATCACTTGGGTAATTTTGTAATATGGATCGGAAAAATCCATGGTTTGTTTGCGGTCGTCGGTAATGGTTACCGCAGAAGCCAGGATATCGACATCGCCGTTGCCCAATGCGGGGAACAGACTGTCCCACGGCTGATGTTTAAACTCAACTTTAAAATTACCCGCCTTAGCCATGGCATTGACCAAATCGACATCAAAGCCTTGGATATTGTTTGCACTGTCCATAAATTCAAACGGCGCAAATTCGGCATTCATAGCAACACGGTAAACCTTCTCGCTGCCTTGCGCACCCGCCGGGGCCGATGCCTGACCCTGGCTTTGGTTTTGACCCTGACCGCCGCAGGCAGTCAATAATGCGGAACAAGCCAATGCTGTTGCCAACCATTTTTTCATGCTCATGTTTGTTTCCTTTTACTTAATTTTTAAAAGTGGCTTTCGTTTTATTTTAGCACGAATTTACTCTTTTTCACGAAAAAACGCATAAGTAACGTCATGAAACAAATCGACATGCGGGCTGTCTTCGTAAACCAATTCATTTACCGCATCTTCAAATGCCAGCTGCACGGATTCCACCACATCTTGCGCAAGCTCTGCCGGCAATCCGCGGAGCATGCCTTTGAATGCCGTAACCAGCACCTTGTTCTGCATTTTCAACGCCTCATTGGCCTCTTCCAAATACTCCAAACGACGTTCGATATCTTCCATCACCGAACACTCCTTATATTCTGTTAAAATGGGCGGCATTATAAGCCGTACTGACGAATATAACCATGTCGAACAAACAACCCGAATGGGAAAAAAAACTACAACAAATGCGCGCCAAACGCGACAGCCGCCCGTCTGAGCAGCCTGAAACGCACACTGCCCCTGCTCCCGCACCGATACAAGCAACAGAAAAAAAACACCACCTGCATGCCGAATTCAAACGGCAGGTCATGAAAAATTATCTGAAAAGCTGGCAGGCCAGGCACAATGCCGCACTGGCCGGCGAGCTGACCGAAACCGACACCACCGTTCTGCTGGAAGAAGACTGGCTGAACGCGCAAAACGCCCTGCAAGGCAACATCAAACCGGAAGACATCCAGGAAAAGCAGGCCGTCTGGCTGAACCCCAAACGTCAATCCGCGCAAACGCCTATTGCCGAAGAGCCGGAGGAAAATGCCGACAGCACCGAAGCCGTGCCCGCCCCGGCCGACATCCCCGTCAACGTAAACGTCTTAAATCCGCAGGGCGTACCGGGCAACCGCCCGGTATTCTGCCTGTCGGAACAAGAATTGATCGACCGTCTGATGCAGCGTCTGATGCCGCATCTGACCGATGCCGTAAACGGAGTCGTCCGCACCGCCATTACCCGCCAGGCCGCCAACTTGAACCAACAGCTTTATCAGGCCGTTACCTCGGAAACGCCCGAATTGGTGAAAGACATCCTCGACTACAACCTGAAAAACGTCCTTACCGAACTGAAATACGACGTAAAATACAACAACAAATAACCGCAAGGCCGTCTGAAAAACACCTGCAAACCGCTTTTCAGACGGCCTCGTCCTCACCATGTCCGACCGCAACCACCGCATCAACCACGAACCCGTTTTCCTGCTGAATGCCGTACCCTGGCGTGAAAGCAGCCTGAGGCTCGAAGTATTCAGCCGACGTTACGGCCGCGTCGCCCTGCTGGCACGCAGCGCGCGCAAAAGGCAGAGCGAACTGCGCGGCATCTTGATCCCGTTTGTCCCCATCGACGCATCATGGTACGGCAACACCGAACTCAAAACCCTGCACCGCGCCGAATGGCTGGGCGGCTGGCCCCAACCGCAAGGCAGAGCCATCTTCAGCGGCCTGTACCTGAACGAACTGGTTTGGAAACTGACCGCCCGCGAAGACCCGCATCCAAAGCTATACGACGCGCTGGCCGAAGCACACCGGGAAATCTGCACCCGAAACAACCACGTTGCCGCCCTGCGCCGCTTCGAATGGCGGCTGCTGAGCGAACTGGGCTATGCCCCCGACTTACTGCACGATGCCGACGGAGCAGCCGTAGAAGCGGAAAAGCAATACCTGCTGCAAGCCGAACAAGCCCCGCTATTGCTGGCATCGGTACCGAATAATGCAAACGGTATCACCGCAAACGGCAGCACCCTGCTGCAACTGCACGCAGGCCGTTTCGACAACGGCGAAAGCCTGCAACAGGCATTGCAAATCACCAGGATGCTGCTGGACTTCCGCCTGCCGGAAGGCATCAAATCGCGCCGCATCCTGCAACAAATACAGGCTTTTCAGACGGCCTGAGCCACTGGAAACCCTTTTTTCAGACGGCCTCCCCGAGTGTATATGGAAGGCCGTATGAAAACCGAAAACATCATGAATGACACGCTTCCCCCGGATACGCTTATCGAAGCCGCCCTGCTGACCCAAACCGAACCGCTGAGCGAAAAAACCATGCGCGAACTGTGCGTGCCGCCGCTGTCGGCCGACAAGCTCATAGACGTGCTGGCCACCTTGAAAACCCGCTGGCAAAACCGCGCCCTGCAACTGGTACATACCCATGAAGGCTGGCGGTTCCAAATTGCGCAAGCCGCATTCGAACGGCTCGGCAGCCTGCAGGAACAGCGTGCGCCGCGATATTCCCGCGCCGTAATGGAAACACTGGCCATCATCGCTTACCAACAGCCCGTAACGCGCGGCGACATCGAAAACATACGCGGCGTGGCCGTTTCGCAAAACATCATGCAAACCTTGCAAGACCGCGGCTGGATAGAAGTCATCGGCCACCGCGACAGCATAGGCCGCCCCGCCCTGTGGGCAACCACACCCGCCTTTTTGAGCGACCTGCAGCTGGAAACGCTGGAACAACTGCCGCCGCTGACCGAATTGGGCGAACTCGTCCTGCCCGAAGCGTTTCCCCAAGACGGCTCAACGGAACAGGAAGACAATGAGTCCGATTCGGCTTGGGATACACAGTCGGAGAAAGAACCATAACCGGCAAAATCCGCATCCGTCCCAAGATACCCACCAAAACTATTTTTAACCCATCCTGCCGCGCAAGCCGCAGAAGAACCCGCCGTCCGGCGGGTTGGAGAACATTATGACCAAAAAAACAATCAGCAAACGACAATGGCGCGACGGCGTGTCCGCCAAACCGAAAAACAGCCGCAGGCCGTCTGAAAACACGGCAGCAAAGGCAAAAAGGCCGTCTGAAAAGCCTGCATCAGGCCGTGCCGCCGTGCAGAGGCCGTCTGAAAACAAAACGTCAAACCGTTTTGAAAACCGCACAGAAGCACCGAAGCAGCATGCCGCCAAAGCCAAAAAACTGGTCGTCCGCAACCCGAACCGCAAAATCATGGAACGCGCGCGCGATTTGAAAGAACGCCGCAGCGATTTGTCGCGCATGGAACCCGAACGCCTGCAAAAAGTGCTGGCCGCCTCAGGCGTTGGTTCGCGCCGCGAAATGGAAGATTGGATTAACAACGGCTGGGTAACGGTCAACGGAAAAACCGCGCAACTGGGCGACAAAATCACGCCCGACGACCAAGTGCTGGTTAAAGGCAACATCATCAAACTCAAATGGGCAGACCGCCTGCCGCGCATCATCCTGTATTACAAACAAGAAGGCGAAATCGTCTCCCGCGACGACCCGCAAGGCCGCGTCAGCATCTTCGACCGCCTGCCGCAGGCCGCCAGCAGCCGCTGGGTCGCCATCGGCCGCTTGGACATCAACACCAGCGGCCTGCTGATTCTGACTACATCGGGCGAACTGGTGCAGCGTTTCGCCCATCCGCGCTTCGAGGTGGAACGCGAATATGCGGTGCGCACGCTGGGCGGCCTGACGACCGAACAAATGCGGATGCTGACCGAAGAAGGCATCATGCTCGAAGACGGCTTGGCCAAAGTGGAGCGCATCCGCGAACAAGGCGGCGAAGGCGTAAACAAATGGTACAACGTCGTGATTAAAGAAGGCCGCAACCGCGAAGTACGGCGCATATTCGAATACTTCGATTTGACGGTCAGCCGACTGGTCCGCATCGGCTTCGGCCCTATCGGCCTGCCCAACCGCCTGAAGCGCGGCCAGTTTTACGAACTGAATCCGGCCGAAGTGGCCAACATTGTGAAATGGGCCGATATGGGTCTGCCCGGAGAGCGGCGGCGCAGATAAGGCCGTCTGAAACACCCGGTCGTCTGCTTTATTTTCAGACGGCCTTCAATCCATCTTCCACCAAGTAGCGAACATGACCAAAATATTATTAAGCCTCTGCATCCTGTTGCCGTCTGCCGCCGTTTCCGCTTTCTCCATCCGCCCGCTGACGGCGCCGGCCGGCTACACTTTAAAGGAAACCGTCTGCCGCACGCACACAATGCAGCAAGACGGCTTCCGCTTCGACAAACAACCGCCGCACTCCTATCTGGTCCGACGCAGCGGCTCGTTCCGCATCGTTTTCCCCGACGGCCGCGCCGCCTCCGACACCGCTTACCGCAACGCAAAATGCGCCGAACCCTACGGCTACATCCTGCAAAATTCAAACGGCAAATGGGGGATGACGGATAGCGACGGTCAAACCATACTGCCGTTTGAATACGAAGACATCGACTCCGTCAACCGCCAATATGCCGCCGCCAAACGAAACGGCGGCTACGGCCTGATAGAAATCAGACCGAACGGCACACCCGCCGTATCCGCCCCATTCGTGTGGCAGCAAATCCGCCCGGGGTACGAACATTACCGCCTCACCCACCTCCAAGTGCGGCAGAACGGCAAATGGGGCATTGCCGATTTGAAAGGGCGCGTCCTGATTGCCCCGCGTTATCAAGATGTCGGCCCGCTTGCCGAAAACCGCCTGCCGTTCAAACAAAACGGCAAATGGGGGCTGGCCGACGGCAAAGGCCGCCAAATCCTGCAGCCCTCGCTCGGCCATATTTCCGATTTCCGGCACGGCTTGGCGATATTGTCCAACCGTTCCGACGGGCAACACGATAAAAACACCCGCTACGGCTATATCGACCGCCAAGGCAAAATCGTCCAGCCCGCGCGCTTCACCGCCGCCTCGCCGCTGGCGGAAGAGATAGACAAACGCATATACGGCCGTGCAACAGACGCGCAGGGGCAACACTGGAAAATAAGCCCTTCCGGACAGGCTGAAAAAGACTGATTAACCAACCCGCCCCAACTGGCCGTCTGAAAACAACATCCTACTTTCAGACGGCCTTTCCCTTAAAAGTAAAGCAATATGGACTGTTGGCAAATACTGGGCATAGAACCCACCAATAACGAACGCGCCATCAAACGCGCCTACGCCAAACAACTGAAAACCACCCGCCCCGACGATGACGCGGCAGCCTACCAACAACTGCGCGAAGCCTTCGACTACGCCCTCGCCGTCGCCCCCCATATCTATATCGATGCAGACGGGGATGAAGACGAAGATGCCGACGGCGATATATGGCCGTCTGAAAATGACGGACAACCCGAAACAGGGCAAACCGGCTGTTCAGACGGCACATCCGCCATTCCCCCTGCTTGGGAAAACGGCAACGGCGAAGAAAAAACCGTCGAGAGGCCGTCTGAAAGCCCGTTTGACGGCACATCCGTCGCTTCCGATACAGATAAAGTCTTTTCAGACGGCCACGACATACGCAGCCCCGAATACTTGTTATCCAAACTGGAGCAATGGTTCAACGAAGCGGGCAGCGAAGGGTTGCTTCACAGGCTCGGCGAATTCCGCGCCTCACTGGACGGAATGTCTTGGGACGAGGAGGAGCAAATGTCGCGCTACTGCCTCGACTTCCTGCACAAACACGACATCACCCACCCCCTCTTGTGGTCGGAATGGTCGGACACTTTCGGCTGGCCCCACGAAAGCGCGGCCGATACGGCCGAAGGTTTTTCAGACGGCCCCTATGCCGCAATATTGCCCGAAGAGCTCGAAACCCGGCTGGAAGAATGGTTTGAACAGGGCGGCTGCGACAGCCTGCTGAAACACCGCGAACAAATTTTTACCATGCTCGACCAAATGCCTTTGGGCGGCAGCGAAGAAGCATCGTATATGTGCGCCGCCTTCCTGCGCCGGCACGACATTTACGACCGGCCACTGTGGCTAGAATGGTCGGATTATTTCGGCTGGCACGAAGACAAGCACGGCCGGATTCTCACACCCGTCGAAATGATGCGGCTGCAGAACTTTCGCGAAAACGCAGTCCTCTCCCGCCTGCTTGCCCGCTCCGACGACGAAACCCGTTTTAGTGCCGAACCCGACCCCATCCCCTACACCCGCGCTTTCGACCGCTTCCTCGGCAGACGGCCCGGCTTTTTCAGGCAACAGCTTGCCGGCTTGGCCGCCGTTTTATCCTGGCCGAACTTATCGTCCGAAACCACACAAGAGCAGCGCGAAGCCCTTGCCTTCTCCCATTTTTCACTCTACGACCTATTGCAAGGGGGGAAAACCGGCTACGGGGCGTGGATAGTCATCCTCGGACTGCTGCTGTTCACCACCCTGTTGTTTACCGTCGAAAACCAAGCATTTTCCGATTTGCCGGTTACCGTCATTGAAACTTCTGTAGTTGCCGGCATAATCGCCCTCCTGCATAGTTGGTTATGGAATATCGCCGCACCCCGTTGGCAAACATTCAAATACCACCCTATTACTGCGCTAATCTACCTGTTTGCCATGCCCGCCGTCACGATTGCCATTCAAATTTTCCCCTTACGCAACACCCCGGAGCCGACATTCCTTATCCTCACTTTGATACCACTTGTTTCATGGACTTATTACCTTTCCCGTTACAAAATGGCGTGGGTTGTCGTCTCCTTGTCTATGACCGGCTTCATCGCCTTCGCTTGGTCGTTATTAAACGATCTGGAGTCGGTGTCCGAAGAATTCCGCATCGCCTCTTATTGCGCCATCCTGCTGTGGTTCAACGCCGCCCTCTACCTGCTTGAGCACAAACCAAACTGGCTCGCCGCCGTCGAACGCCCGATCAACCTCTTATTGAACGGGCAGGCCTCCCGCCTGCAACAGCCGTTCTGCATCCTGTATGCCGCTGCCGTCTGGCCGCTGCTGTTGCCCGCCCACGTTGCCCGCACGGTGCAAAACGGCCATTTGGGCACGGTGCTGGAAGTTGCCGCTATCGGCCTGCTTTTGATGCTGCTCATTCCCGACAGTCTCTATCCTTACGGCTTCCTGTTGTTCTATCCTGCCATGATGCTGGCAGCCTGGCTGCGCCGCTACTCCATGCGCGGGCTGCTGAAACTGATGCGGCGTTACCCTGCCGCCGACGGCCAAACTTAGTCCGCCGTATCTGCCCGGACATTTGTCTGCCGCCCAAGCAGGCCAACCCTTCAGCAGACATCGGCAGAAATCAAAAGGCCGTCTGAAAGCCCGACTTCAAGGAAGTCCGAAGCTTTTCAGACGGCCTTTTGATGCCCTATCGAAACCTATGTCGAGTTTTCCGCATCGCGGCAGATTTCGATGGCTTCCTGAAGGCTGGAAACGCCGAAGATTTTTAGATTCGGAAACTCTTTTTCGTTGCGCGGCATATTGGCTTTGGGGACGATGGCGCGTTTGAAGCCGAGTTTTTCCGCTTCTTTGAGCCGTTCTTGTCCGCGCGCGACGGGGCGGACTTCGCCGCTCAAACCGATTTCGCCGAAGGCGACCATTTTTTCGGGCAGCGGGCGGTTGCGGAAGCTGGAGAGCATGGCGAGGATGACGGCGAGGTCGGCGGCAGGTTCGCCGATTTTGACGCCGCCGACGGCGTTAAGGAACACGTCTTGGTCGAAACAGGCGATGCCGCCGTGGCGGTTGAGGACGGCGAGCAGCATGGCGAGGCGGTTTTGTTCGAGGCCGACGGTGAGGCGTTTGGGGGTGAAGCCGTGTGCGTCATCGACCAATGCCTGAATTTCGACCAGAAGCGGGCGGCTGCCTTCCTGTGTGACTAAAACGCACGAACCCGGGGTGTCGTCGCGGTAGCTGGCGAGGAAGATGGCGGACGGGTTGGACACGCCTTTCAAACCGTTTTCGGTCATGGCGAACACGCCCAGTTCGTTTGCCGCGCCGAAGCGGTTTTTGATGGCGCGGATCATGCGGTAGTTGGAATGTTGGTCGCCCTCGAAATACAGCACGGTATCGACCATATGCTCCAATACGCGCGGGCCGGCAATCGCGCCGTCTTTGGTAACGTGTCCGACCAGTATCATGGCGATGCCCATCTGTTTCGCCATCCGCGTCAGTTGGGCGGCGCATTCGCGCACCTGCGACACGGAACCTGGAGCGGAAGTGATTTGGTCGGAATACATGGTTTGGATGGAGTCGATGACGACGACTTCGGGCTGATGCTGTTTCAAGGCCGTCTGAATCGCTTCCATGCGGATTTCGGCAAGCAGGTTCACGCCTTCGGTGGGCAGTTCCAAACGTTGCGCGCGTAGGGCGACTTGTTGGGCGGATTCTTCGCCGGAAACGTACAGCACTTTGCGGCTTTGTGCCATTTTGGCGATGGTTTGCAATAACAGCGTGGATTTGCCGATGCCGGGGTCGCCGCCGAGCAGGATGACCGCACCATCAACCAGGCCACCGCCCAATACGCGGTCGAGTTCGCCCATGCCGGTCGGGTTGCGCGGCACTTCGGTGGCGGTAACGGCGGAGAGGGATTGGACGGTCGAGGTGTCCGCCGCCCAAGATTGGAAGCGGGCGTTTTTCGGTTCGGGCGCGGCAAGGCTTTCCTGAAGCGTGTTCCACTCGCCACAATGCGGGCATTTGCCCTGCCATTTCGGGGAGGTGCCACCGCATTCGGTGCATTGGTAGATGGTTTTTGGGGCTTTTGCCATGTGTCGGTTTCCGCTGTCGTGATGATGTTGGGAGGCCGTCTGAAAAACCGGTTCGGCGTTTTCAGACGGCCTGTTTGCGCTTATTGTTTTTGTGCCGCATTTTCCAGTGTGTTGAGGAATTTTTCTACATCTTTCCTGAAATAACTCATCCGATTGCCGCTTGCCTCATCGGTCAGTTCCAGCATACTCGGCTTGTTATCGACCACAAGCATCCTGACTTTGATCGTACTTTTCTTGCCGATTTCTTGCCTGTCCCGCTGTTCTTTGCCGTTTTTCACAACCCGATAATCGGTAACGGTCTGCCGCAACACCTGCCGCTCTTCGTCGAATGTCCAAGTGAATTGCTGTTTGATGATAACGGGCTTGCCCTCGGTCTTGACCGTCAGAATCATTGTGTCCACACCCGTCCCGTCGGGATGCATGGTCGTCGCGTTAATCAGCGAACCTTCTTCATTTTCTGCCGCATTGCCCCAAAATCCGTACAAATCATTTTGTCCGACTTTGTCGGCAATGCGCATCCTGTCAGCCTGCCCGGCGGCGGGTTTCTGCTTGGGTGCGGCGGAAACGGGCGGGCTGAGGAATATCAGGCTTGACGAAACCATTAAGGCGGGCAAAATACTTTTTAAAATCTTCATGCTGTTTTCTTCCGGCTAAATTCAATCAAAACGGCAAAGCCGTATGGGGATGCTTATTTCAATGTGAGGCCGTCTGAAAAACGGTTAAGCGTTTTCAGACGGCTTTTTTCCGCTAACGGGCTACAAATAAACCGTTTCGCCGTTTCTGCCTTTGCTTTCGCTGCCCAGCCAATAAATGAAGGCGGGCATGATGTCGGCCGGTTCGCGCCGTTCGCTTTTCGATTCGCCGGGGTGGGTTTTTTCCCGCTGCGGCGAGTTTACCGCGCCGGGAATCAAAATGTTGGCACGCAGGTTGTCGAAGCGTTCCCATTCGTCGGCAATGCTGAGGGCGAGGTAGTTCACTGCCGCTTTCGATGCGCCGAACCCGCCCCAGTAGGCCTGCGCTTTTTCGCTGTGGCTTTCGCTGACGAAGAGGACGGATGCGTCGTCGGACTGTTTCAGCAGCGGGGTGAAGGCGCGGGTCAGCCCCATCGGGCCGACGGTGTTGATGCGGTATTGTTTCACCCAGTCGCCGACGGTTTGGAATTCGAGCGGGGACAAGGCGGTGAAGCAGCTCGCGCAGTGTACGATGCCGTCCAGCCGTCCGCCCGTGGCTTCGCCTATGGTGGCGGCCAGTTGGGCGAATTCGTTTTCTTCTGCCGTGAGGAGGTCGAAACAAACGGCAAAAGGTTCGGGCGAACCGGCGGCAACGATTTCGTCGTACACTTTTTCCATGCGTTTCTGGCGGCGCGCCACCAGGACGACGGTCGCGCCTTCGGCCGCGCAGTGTTTCGCCACTTCCGCACCTATGCCTTGCGAGGCTCCGGTTACCAAGATGGTTCTGCCGCTTAATTTTCCTGCCATGGCTGTTACTCCCGTTTTATTGAAGGTTGATAGGCTGTCGAGGCCGTCTGAAAAAGGTTTTTCAGACGGCCTCTTTGGTCTGTTGCCTTTGCTACTGCCCTGCTTTCAATTCCTGCCACAGTTTGGTTTGCAGTTTGACGGTTTCCCGCGATTTGGGCAGGACGACGAAGCTGTTGGCCCGGACTTCGTCGTCGGGGAAGACCGACGGGTCGGCGGCATATTTCGGCTGCATCAGTTCGCGTGCCGGTTTGCTCGCCGGTGCGTAGGTGACGAAATTGCCGTTTTTCGCCGCCACGTCGGCCTGAAGGGTGTAGTTGATGTATTTGTGGGCGTTGAGGACGTTGGCAGAATCACGCGGAATCATGAAGGAATCCACCCAAAGTCCGACGCCGGTTTTCGGGGTGAGCACGCGCAGTTTCACGCCGTTGCCCGCTTCTTCGGCACGGGTTTTGGCAATGTTCAAATCGCCGCCGTAGCCGATGGCGACGCACAGGTTGCCCGATGCCATGTCGTCGATGTAACCCGAAGAGGTAAAGCGTTTGATGTCGCCGCGAACTTTCCTCATCAAATCGGTGGCGGCTTCAATGTCGGCCGCTTCTTCGCTGTTGGGGTTTTTGCCCAGATATTTCAAGGCCAGCGGATATTGCTCGGTCGGGCTGTCGAAGAAGCTGATGCCGCAGTGTTTCAATTTGGCGGTGTATTCGGGGTTGAAAACCAAATCCCATTCGTTTTCCGGCCATTTATCGCCCAAAGCGGCTTTCACTTTGGCTTCGTTAATCGCCAGGGTGTTGATGCCCCAGAAATACGGTACGGCGTATTTGTTGCCGGGATCGACCTGTTCCATCTGTTTGAGCAGTTCGGGATCGATGTTGCTGTAATTCGGGATTTTGCTCTTATCGATTTCCCGATAGGCACCAGCCTTGATTTGGCGGCCGATGTTGGAGATGGAGGGGGCAACCAGGTCGTAGCCTGAATTGCCAGTCAGCAACTTGGCTTCCAAGGCTTCGTTGCTGTCGTAGAAATCGTAGCGTATCTTAACGCCTTCGGCCGCTTCAAATGCGGAAACAGTGTCAGGATCGACGTAATCCGACCAGTTGAAAATATTGAGTTTTTTTGTGGCGGCAGGCTGTTTGTCTGCGGCGGTATCCGCGCCGTCGGATGCTTGGTCGGAACCGCCGCAGGCTGCAAGCAGCAGGGTGCTCAGCACGAATGCCGGTAGTGTTTTTTTCATGGGTGTGTCCTTGGAGTGTGCGCAACCGCATCTTCCGGCCCAATTGCAGCCGGCTGAGGTTCCGCTGGGAAAAATGATTCCGCCTGCCGTATTTTCACGGTTTCCGGCGCACCCCGCCGCGATCCTGAATGTCCTTCTCTCTCTTAACGGTGTTGTCGCGCATTAAACGGCAAAAGCCCGTACGATGCAAGCGGCTTTCGGGGTTTTGCCGACATTTTTTAACGGCCTGTTACGTTATCGATACGCCGCCGCTTGCTTTTCAGACGGCCTGTAATATGGGAAAATCGCCCGATTTGAAATTTGTACGAGGGCGGAATCATGTTGGACAGGGAAGGCTATCGCCCTAATGTCGGTATCATCCTCATCAACGGTCAAAACCGTGTCTTCTGGGGCAAGCGGGTGCGCGAGCATTCGTGGCAGTTCCCGCAGGGCGGCATCAAGCCGGGCGAAAGCCCGGAAACGGCCATGTACCGCGAATTGATGGAAGAAGTCGGCCTGCTGCCGCACCATGTGAAAATCATCGGGCGCACGCGCGACTGGCTGCGTTATGACGTGCCGAACAACTGGGTACGGCGCGAATGGCGCGGCTCTTACCGCGGGCAGAAACAGATTTGGTATCTGCTGAAACTGGTCGGCCGCGAAAGCGATGTACACCTGCGTGCCACCAGCCACCCCGAATTCGACGGTTGGCGTTGGCACGATTACTGGGCACCGATAGACGAGGTTATCGAATTCAAACGCGGCGTTTACGAGGGCGCGTTGTCCGAACTGGCGCGTTTCTTAAAGAATTTGGAACCGCGCGAAGTGTTTGAACGCAAAAAATTGGAAAACGCACGATAATCGGTTTTCCAATACATCAGGCCGTCTGAAAACACTGCGGGAGAAAATCCCCTGCCGTATTTTCAGACGGCCTTCCCTTTGCCCGCCGCTTTCTTCACTAACGGCCGGACGATAAAACCGAAAACCCCGCATACCGTTCCGATATGCAGGGTTTTTCACGACAATCCGCTTATCTCTTCACTTCTTTGGCCAGATACAGCCAAGTTTCAATCACGGTATCGGGGTTCAACGAAACGGTATCGATGCCCTCTTCCACTAGCCATTTGGCAAAATCGGGATGGTCTGACGGGCCTTGCCCGCAGATGCCGACATATTTGTTGTGCTTGCGGCAGGCGGAAATGGCCAGATGCAGCATAACTTTAACCGCAGGATTGCGTTCGTCGAAAGAGGAAGCAATCGAACCGCCGCTGTCGCGGTCCACACCCAAAGTCAGCTGGGTCATATCGTTTGAGCCGATAGAGAAGCCGTCGAAATACTGCAGGAATTGCTCGGCCAAAAGCGCGTTGCTCGGCACTTCGCACATCATAATCAGGCGCAGGCCGTTTTTACCGCGCTCCAAGCCGTTGGCTTTCAATGCCTTAACCACGGCTTCCGCTTCAGACAAGGTGCGGACGAACGGAATCATGATTTCGACGTTGGTCAGCCCCATGTCGTCGCGGACGCGTTTCAAGGCACGGCATTCCAAGGCGAAACATTCGGCAAAGTCTTCGGAAACATAACGCGCCGCACCGCGGAAGCCCAACATTGGGTTTTCTTCGTGCGGTTCGTAACGGCTGCCACCAATCAAGCCCATGTACTCGTTGGATTTGAAGTCGGACATCCGCACGATGACCTTGCGCGGGAATACGGAAGCGGCCAGCGTGGACACGCCCTCGGCAATTTTATCCACATAGAAATCGACCGGAGAGGCATAACCGGCAATACGGTCTTCGATTTCCTCACGGATGTCTTCGTCTTGACGTTCGAACTCGAGCAATGCTTTCGGATGGATGCCGATTTGGCGGTTGATGATAAATTCCATGCGCGCCAAGCCGATTCCTTCGCTGGGCAGGCCGGAGAACGAGAATGCCAACTCGGGATTGCCCACATTCATCATGATTTTCACCGGCGATGCGGGCATGTTGTCCAAAGCGATGTCGCTGACTTCCACATTCAGCAAACCGTCGTAAATAAAGCCGGTGTCGCCTTCGGCACAAGAAACCGTTACTTCCCGGCCTTCCTGCAGGACGGAAGAGGCGTTGCCGCAGCCGACGACGGCCGGAATACCCAATTCGCGCGCGATAATCGCCGCGTGGCAGGTACGTCCGCCACGGTTGGTAACGATGGCCGCCGCACGTTTCATCACCGGCTCCCAATCGGGGTCGGTCATGTCCGTAACCAATACATCGCCTTCTTTCACGCTGTCCATCTCGGAAGCGTCTTTCACCAGGCGCACTTTGCCTTGACCGACCTTCTGACCGATGGCCCGGCCTTCGGCCAATACTTTTTTCTCGCCGGAAATCGTGTACCGGCGCAGGCTGCGGCCGCTTTCTTCTTGGGATTTAACGGTTTCGGGACGTGCCTGCAAGATATAGATTTTACCGTCCACGCCGTCGCGGCCCCATTCGATGTCCATCGGGCGGCCGTAGTGTTCTTCGATAATCAGCGCATATTGTGCCAACTCGGTAATTTCTTCGTTACTGATGGAAAACTGTTTGCGCTGCTCGGCCGGAACGTCCACCACCTGCACGGACTTGCCTGCCTGAGCCTGTTCGGTAAACACCATTTTAATCAGTTTCGAACCCATGGTTTTACGCAGCACGGCGGGACGGCCGGCACGCAAAGTCGGTTTGTGGACATAGAATTCGTCGGGGTTTACCGCGCCTTGAACCACCATTTCGCCCAAACCGTAGGACGAGGTCACGAAGACGACTTGATCGAAGCCGCTTTCGGTATCCAGCGTAAACATTACGCCCGAAGCGCCGCTGTCGGAGCGCACCATGCGCTGCACGCCTGCCGACAAGGCCACGATATCGTGCGCGAAACCTTTGTGGACGCGGTAGGAAATGGCGCGGTCATTGTAAAGCGAGGCAAAAACATGCTTCATGGCTTCTTTGACGTTGTCCAGCCCGTTGATATTCAGGAAGGTTTCCTGCTGTCCGGCAAAAGAGGCATCCGGCAGGTCTTCGGCGGTGGCGGATGAGCGCACGGCAACGGAAATCGCGTCGGTGCCCGCATCGGCCGTCATTTTGTTCCAGGCTTCTTCAACCGCGCGGTCCAGCTCTTCCGGAAACGGCGTTTCCAAAATCCACTGGCGGATTTCTTTGCCGACGCGCGCCAATTCGTTCACGTCGTCCACATCCAGCGCGGCCAGTGCGGCGGAAATACGTTCGCTCAGGCCGTTATGCGCCAAGAATGCGCGGTAGGCTTCCGCCGTTGTGGCGAAACCGCCCGGCACGCGCACGCCTTTTTCTGTCAGTTGGCTAATCATCTCGCCGAGGGAAGCGTTTTTTCCGCCAACGCGCTCCACATCGGTCATACGCAGATTTTCAAACCAGATAACATAATTTTCAGCCATTTGTGTCGTCCAAAATAAAGGTTGGGAAAGGTAAAGGATTCAGCGCGGCATTGTAACCAGCCTGTGCCTTCGTGTCATGCTTTTTTCAGACGGCCCGTGTGTTTCGGCCGTCTGAAAATTGCGCTCCGCCTCATTGTAGTCGAGTGAAACAAAATCCGCCCGACAAATGTAAAACCGATATAAACACCACCAAATCTTATAGTTAAATGATATTGCAAAACCCTAATCAAGCAAATTTTACGCACAACAAAGAAATTTTATGCCGATAAAAAAATAAAAAGAAATTTAATAGCTAAATTATATTTGACAAAAATTTCATGTAGCACCATGTAACATCCGTCCCGCACTTCAATTTCAGACGGCATCTTGCTATCATCCGCGCCTGTTTTCCAAACCAGACAGCGAAAGAGAGCCGCATCATTATGTCGCGCAGACACGCCTTTTTTATTTCCGACCGCACCGGCCTGACTTCCGAGAGCATGGGCGAAGCCTTGCTCGACCAATTTCAGGAAGTGAAATTCAAACGCTCCACCTACCCCTTCGTCGATACGCCGGACAAAGCCCGTGCGATGGTAAAAATCATTGAAACCGCCGCCAATCAGACCGCCATGCGGCCTTTGGTTTTCTCCAGCATCATCAACGAAGAAATCCGCGACATCATCCGCAACAGCCCGGGCCTGCACCTGAGTTTTTTCGATGCCTTTCTCGGCATATTGGAAAAAGAACTGGGCACCAAGGCCCGCCACGAAGTCGGACGCAATCACGGCATCTCGGACACCGCCCGCTACGATGCCCGCATGGAAGCGGTAAACTTCACCCTCAACCATGACGACGGCGTCAGCGACAAAGACCTGAAAGATGCCGACGTAATCCTGATGGGCGTATCGCGCAGCGGCAAAACCCCGACCTGCCTGTATCTCGCCCTGCAATACGGTATCCGCGCCGCCAACTACCCGCTCACGCCCGACGACCTCGACAAACCCGACCTGCCGCCGATGGTGAAACAGTACCGCAATAAAATCTACGGCCTCACCATCAAGCCCGAACGCCTGGCCGACATCCGCGAAGAACGCCGCCCGAATTCGAACTACGCCAGCATCTCCACCTGCAAACAGGAAGTAGCCGACGCGCAGGCCATGTTCCGCCGCTTCGACATCCCGTTCACCAACACCACGCACAAATCGGTGGAAGAACTCGCCGCCAGCATCATGCAGGCCTGCGGGCTGAAACGGCGTTTCTAAACGCGCACATGGTTCAGGCCGTCTGAAACACCGTTGTCCCGGTTTTCAGACGGCCTGAACCTTTATCCGCCGCAGCCTATTTATGCCGGAGAACCAGCCTGAACACACCTTCCCGCCTCTCCGAAGCCAGCAGCACATGGCCGGTTTGGCGGCAGAACGCGGCAAAATCGTCCGGCGCGCCCGCATCCGTGGCATCCACCGTCAAAACGTCGCCGCAGGCCAGAGCGGCCAAAGCCTTTTTCGCCCTCAAAATCGGCAGCGGGCATTTCAGCCCGGTTACATCGAGATAATGTTCGCTCATTTTCATCGCCTCAAATCAAAAGCGGCGGATTATACGCCTTTCATCGGCATACCGCCCCACGGTACGGCAAAACTTGTCTGCCGACCCGCCGTTGGTGCTAGAATCCGCCGCACAACCTCCCACACAAGGAAATGACATGCCGAGAAAATACGCCGCCCTATTCGCCCTCCTGCTTGCCGCCCCTTTCGTCCAAGCGGAGAGATTCAGCCTGAAAGACAACGAAAACAGCTCCCGCTATGTGGAAACCGAGGCCGACATCAAACGCCGCACCTTCACCGAAGCGGAAGAAGCCCTGGCCCCCTTCCCTGCCGAAGGCACAAAATGGTTCGAACTCTACGTTTCCCCCACTTTCGACAAACACCTCCTGATTTCCCCCGACAGCATCCATGCGGCCGAAGACGGCACCGTACGTTACGTCCTCAACCTCCGTTCGGGAAAAGGCATTGACAACATCAGCAGCGAGGCACTGTATTGCGCGCCCGGCTCGTTCTCCAGCCGGCAAGGCAAAAAACACTCTTATAAAATTTATGCCTACGGCGACCCCGTAAACAAACGCTGGATCAAGGCACGCAATCCGCAATGGCAGGAATTGGGCGGCGCAGCCACCAGCAATGCCGCCGTGCGCGCCGTACTCCACGATGTCTGGTGCGTGGACGGCATACCGTCCGGAGACGGCGCACTGCTGGAACGGCTGAACATACGCGGCGGCAAATATGAAGCCGACGGCCGCCGAAGCGACCGTGAAGCCAAAAAATAAAAACCGTCCGTTTTTTTAAGCAAACAAAACCGACAAACATCGAGGCCGTCTGAAAACTGTTTTTCAGACGGCCTCAAAGCATGTATAGCGGATTAAAATAAAAATGAGACAAGGCGGCAACGCCCGCCGTGTACGGGTAGTACATAAGGGCGTTGGCAACGCCGTATCATTGCAATTTTAATCCACTATATAGCCCACTATATAGCGGATAACGGCCCCGTCTTTCAGGACAATCCGTTTCACTGCCGCCATGCCTTATGCCAACCACTCCTTCGGCACGTTGCAGACCGGAATCGGTTGGATTTTGTGCTGCGCGGCACGGTTCAGACGGCGGTAAATCGCCAGCACTTCGCGCTGCCGCCCTTCGAAATCCTCGGGCTGCTTGTCGGCGGGAATGTCCATCGCCCATTCCAATTCGGGATAACTCGCGCCCATCTGCTGTTCGTCGGTGCGCTCGGTGTCCCACAGGCCGTCGGTAGGGACGGCTTTCCGTATCGCTTCGATAATGTCCAGACTTTCGGCCAAACGGTAAACCTGTGTTTTGGTCAGGTCGGCAATCGGACTGATGTCCACGCCGCCGTCGCCGTATTTGGTGAAGAAACCCACGCCGAAATCTTCGATTTTATTGCCCGTCCCCGTAACCAGAAGGCCGTTGATTTGGCCGTAGTAATACAGGGTCAGCATACGCAGGCGGGCGCGGCTGTTGGCCAGCGCGAGCTGCTTGGCCGGGTACTCTGCCTCGCTGACCTCCACCGTGTCGGCAAAGCAGTTGAAGGCGGGGGTGAGGTCGACGCGCAGACTGCGGACGTTGGCAAAACGGCTTTGCAAATCGGCAATGTGCTGCTGCGCGCGGTCGATTTGTTCGGCCTGCTGGCGGATGGGCATTTCCAACAGCAGCACGTCGAGGCCTGTTCGGGCGGCCAATGCGGAAACGACGGCGGAATCGATGCCGCCGGAAATGCCGACGATAAAGCCTTTAACGCGCGCCTGGCCAGCATAGTCGTGCAGCCAGCGGACGATGTGTTCGATAACGGCTTGTGTTTGCATGATTTTCTCTTTCGGATGTTTGTTTCAGACGGCCTTTTCGATGCAGAGGCCGTCTGAAAACGGATGAGCGGGATTTAGGAATATTTGTCGGACAGCCATTTTTTCAGGTTTTCACGCAGAAAGGCAAGCTGTTTGCGGTAGCGGCGGCAGGGCGAGCAGACGGCCAGGTGGAAGTTAAGCAGGACGCGTTCGCGCAGAGTCAGTTTCCTGTCTTGCGCTTCGGACAGCAGTTTGCAGGCTTCGCGGCATTTGAACATGTTTTCCTCCTTACGCGCCGATGTCGAACCAGCGCAGTTGCAGACAGCGGCGCAGGCTGTTGCGGGCCCGGTGCAGGATGACGTAGCAGTTGTCCCGCCCGATGCCGAAGCGGCCGCAGATTTCCTCTACTTCCATGCCCATGATTTCGCGCAAGTAGAAGATGCGGGCGGTGTCCTCCGGCAGGCCGCCGAGGCAGTTTTCCAGCGTGCGGAAAAAATCCTGCTGTTCGGCATAGTCTTCCGGCGGCCGCCAGGCGGCGGGGGCGGCGGTTTCGAGCCAGTGGCCGCCGGCATCGAAGCAGGTGTGCCAGGCTTGGTCAGCGGCTTCGTTTTCTTCGCGCAGGCTGTCGAGGCTGACGGCGGTGCGCCTGCCACTGCGGAAATGGTCGGCGATTTTGTTTTTGAGAATAGCCGTTACCCAGGTTTTCAAATCGGCTTCTTCGCGGAATTGGCCGAGCTTGCCCCAGGCGGCGGCAAGGGTTTCCTGCACGATGTCTTCCGCCTGCGCCGGGTCGCGCAGTTGGATGCGGGCGAAACGCAGGAGGCCGGGGCGCAGGGCGGCAAGCAGGCGGCCGTAGGTGTCTTGTTCGGGTGTGGTCATAAATCCCGATTCCGCCCGGCAGGCGCGGGCAGCAGCACGCCTGCTTCCACCCAGCTTCGGACGGCCTCTTCCAGCCAGTCTGAAGCGTCGAGGCCGTCTGAAAGCGCGGCCAGTTGCGCCGAGATGCCCGACAGCGTGTCCGCGCTCGCTTCTTGAAAGTGGTTCAGCAGCAATAGGTCGGCTCCGTCGAGGGCGGTGTAATATACTTTGCCCGCGTTGTCGCGCCAGGTGAGTACGTCGGCGGCCGCATCGTCTATGCGTTCGAGGCCGGAAGAGACGAAGTCGCAGGGATAGTGTTTCAGCCGCGCGCCTTCGGCCCAGCGCAATTCGGTGTTTTCGTCCCATTGCGGGGCGGCTTCGGGCTGGATGACGGTTTCGGCGTGCAGGAGGTCGGTTTCGAAAGCCATCATGTGCAGGATGTTTTCAGACGGCCTTTCGTTTTCCGGCCTGCTGCGGACGTAGTCGAGAAACTGTTTGGGGATGTCGTTGAAAAACGGCGACTGCGGGCGGGCTTCGAGCAGGAAACGCCGTTGCAATTCCTGCCACAGGCCGGTTTCGGCGAAACCGCCGGAAGCACTGAAGCATAAGTCGATGAAACTGTTTAGGTTGTTCAGCAACAGGCGGCGGTAGACGCCGAGCCGTCCGATGTCCACGCCTTCGGGGGCTTGCGCTGCGCCGCGCGCATAGTCGGCCAAGGCCGTCTGAAAGGCCGCGCTGCGGCCGCTTCCGTTGTCAGGCTGCATGGTTTTCATGACGCTCCTGCTCCGTTTGTTGTTGGATTCGTGCGATGCGCGCCACTTCTGCTTCGAGTTCGGCAAACGGCGGCAGGTTGTTGTCGCGTTCGAGCAGGGTCGGCACGCTGTGCGGCAGGCGGCGGCAGGTGTAGGCGAAGAGTTCCCATACGTCGCCGCAAACGGCCTGCCCGTGGGTGTCGATCAGCAGGTCGTCCCCTTCCCGGTCGTGCCCGGCCATGTGCATATAGGTAACGCGCCCCGCGTCCACTTGGTCGATGAAGTCGTGCGCGGCCAACAAGTTGTGGTTGAAGGCATTGACGTAGATGTTGTTCACGTCGAGGTGGATGTCGCAGTCGGCTTCCCGTGCGACGGCGTTGAGGAATTCCACTTCGCTCATTTCAGCCAGCGGGCTGTGGGCGTAATAGGAGGTGTTTTCCACCGCAATCCGCATTTCCAATATTTCCTGCACACGGCGGATACGCGCGGCGGTGTGGCGCACGGTTTCCCAGGTAAACGGCAGCGGCAAAAGGTCGTATACAAAACCGTTGTCGCCGCAATAGCTCAGGTGCTCAGAAAAAAAGCCGATGCGGTAGCGGGCAATGAACTCTTTAATTTGTTTCAGGAAATCCACCCGCAGCGGGTCTTGTCCGCCCAAGGAAAGCGACAAGCCGTGGCAGGCGACGGGAAAGCGTTCCGCCACTTGGTCGAACTGCCTGCGCGCCGCGCCGCCCATCCGCATCCAGTTTTCCGGTGCGACTTCGATAAAGCGGATGGGGCTGCCTGCGGGATCGAGGTGCAGGAAATCCTCCGCCATCGCGCGTTTGTAGCCCAAGCCCGCGCCTTGAAGTGTGGTTGCCATATCGTTCCTTTCGAAATCGGATGTTCCTGTAAGGAAGGCCGTCTGAAAGCGCGTTTTAACGTTGTCAAAACGGATTGTGCCTTTTCAGACGGCCTCGGTTTATTTATGCGGCCGGATTAGTGGCTGCCGCATTTGCCTTCGCCGCATGCGCCTTCGGCCGCTTTAGGGGCGGCTTTTTTGGCGGCTGCGCATTTGCCTTCGGCCGCTTTGCTTTTGGCGGCACCGCATTTGGCTTCGGCCGCTTTGCCTTTTGCGGCGGGTTTGGCCGCGCCGCATTTGCCTTCGCCGCATGCGCCTTCAGCGGCTTTTTTCGCTGCCGCTTTGGCCGGAACGGTTTGTGCGGGTTTTGCGTTTTGGTCGGCAGCGGCGGCAGCCTGGGTGCCCATCAAAGCCAATGCACCGGCCAGGGCGGCCAAAGAAGAAGTGGTTTTCATATCTTTACTCCTGAGTGTTAAAAAACGAATGAATATGCCGGAAACAGTCCGGCAGGCTGTAAAAGGCCGTCTGAAAGCAAAATTTCCGCCTTTCAGACGGCCTGAAAGCTATTTTTTGCGGAAAAGCAGGTAGTCCAGCGAATACTTTCCCGCGCCCTGCAACAGCAGGGGCAAGAGCAGCAGCAGGTAAATAAAGGCCATTTTATAGCCGTTGTCGCACACATTGTAGCCGTTGCCCGCGTGCACCGCGTACCAGGCCACGGCGGTCAGTATCATCAATGCCAGCGCACCCAGGCGCGTCAGCAAACCCAACACCAGCAAAACGGGCACGACCAATTCCGCCCCCATCGCCAGATTCCAGCTCAAACCCGCCGGCAGCAGGTCGAAGGGAAACGGAAACGCGTCCCGTATATCGGCAAACCAGTTTTCGCCGCGCCATTTGGCCAAGCCTGCCTCGCCGAATTCGTAGGCGGCAAACAGCCTCAATGCCAACATTGAAATGCCTTTGCCGCAATCTTCCGTCGAACGGCAAAGGCCGAGCGTTTTATCCATAAAAAACTTCCTCCGATGTCTTGATGCACGCTTAGACGGCGAAGGCGGCCGTTTCTTACAAATAAAGGGGAAAAATTTTAGTTTTTTCTATAAACCGATGAATGGAAATGAAATAAATTTAAATAAAATCGGCAAGTCATTTCCTTCGCTGCCGTTTCACGGCAGACGGGCGGTTCCTGCTTGCAGGCCATCTGAAAACGGCCTGCCGGCCCACTCAATCGGCTTCATGCCCGTGCGCGCAGCCGCAACCGCAGGTATGCCCTGCCTCATGCCATTCTTCCTCTTCGCCGTCGAAGGTTTCCATATCGTCGAATTCGCCGTTTTCCAGCATGGCCGCCAGTTCGTTGATGTCGTGCGCGCCTTCCACCCAAAAACAGGGTTCCCCGGGGGCGGCATCCGGCGGCAGAACTGCCGCCGTGCCTTCGTACCAGGCCGCCCAATAGCCGTTGGCCGTCTGAAAAAAGCGGGCGTCGGGATGTATGGTTTCGCCTTCGGTATTGACCAGCATCCGGGCGGCAATTTCGTTTTGAAACGGCAGTGTATCCATTTTCGGGTTTCCTTGTCGGTTTATTCCGCCTGTGCCGCTGCGGCATCAGGCGCGGTTTCTTCGTTCGGCGTGTCGTTCAGGCTGATTTCGATTTCGGCGTAATTCTCCGGCTGAACGATTCTGACCAGCCCTTCTTTCGCCAATTCCAAAAGCGCGATAAAGGTAACGACCACATAGGCCGGGCCTTGCGACGGGCGGAACAGTTCGGAAAAACGGCAGGGCGCGGTTTGCAGGCGGCGCAGGATACCGCTCATTTGCGCGCGGACGGACACGGCCTCCTGTATAACCTCATGGCTTTTGTTGTGTTTGGCCCTGGAAAGGATGGCCAGCCAGGCCTGCGTCAGGTCGGATAGGACGACTTCGGGCAGGCGGACTTCGGCGGCGATTTCCAGCGGCAGGTACGCCCAGGCGAAATCCCGTCCGGCACGCGGCAGCGCGTCCAAGCCCTGCGCCGCCAGTTTCATTTGTTCGTAGGCCAGAAGGCGGCGCACCAGTTCCGCACGCGGGTCGGCCTCTTCCCCGTCTTCCGTTTCGGCGGTGCGCGGCAGCAGCAGCCGCGATTTGATTTCAATCAGCACCGCCGCCATCAGCAGGTATTCCGCCGCCAAATCAAATTGCTGCGCCTCGATTTGGGCGATGTAGTGCAGGTATTGCTCGGTGATTTTAATCATCGGGATATCCAGCACGTCGATATTCTGCTTACGGATGAGGTAGAGCAGCAAGTCCAACGGCCCTTGAAAACTGCCCAAGACGACTTTCAGCGCGTCCGGCGGGATAAACAAATCCTGCGGCAGGTCGGTTACGGGCCGGCCGAACACCCAGGCGATGGCCTGTGCATTCTGTGTGGGCGGAGTGGAAAAAGACGTGGCGTGATTCATGGTTTAATAGCTTGAAACGATGTATTCCGCCCCGCTGAAACGGCCTTTGCGGACGACAAAGGGTATCCTTCCATTTCCGGCTCCCGTTTACCAATCCACCAGCAGGCGGCGGATTTGTTCGATGGCATCATAGGATTTCCGGCTGCGTTCGTCCGCCGCCGCACCGTCGTCGGCATGGGCGACGATGCCGCACAGGTGGGCATAAGGCAGGCCGACTTCGCGCGCCAATACCGCTTCGGGCATGCCGGTCATGCCGAATATGTCTACGCCGTCCCGCCGCAAACGCCGCATTTCGGCGCGGGTCGGCGTGCGCGGCCCCTGCAGGCAGCCGTATACCGCCTGCGGCAGCAGCACGGTCTCGCGCGCAGCGGCGTGTTCGAGCAGGGTTTGGCGCAAAGCCGCATCGTAAGGTTCGGTAAAATCGGTATGCACCACGCCGCAGTTGTCGTTTTCAAAGAAGGTAGCGGAACGGGCACTGGTGTAATCAATCAAATCGTCGGGCAAAACCAGCGAGCCCGACCGCCAATCGCTATTTAACGATGTAACCGCCGATACCGCGATAATTCCGACGACTTCCAACGACTTTAACGCCCAAATATTGGCGCGGTAGTTAATTTCGTGCGGCGCGAGCGTGTGGTTCAGGCCGTGCCGCGCCAAAAACACCAGCTCGCGGCCGCCGCTCCTGCCGGTGAGCAGCGGCGCGCTGGGCAGGCCGTATGGCGTGCGGACGATTCTGCGTCCGGTGATTTCGAGTTCGGGAATGCGGGTCAGGCCGCTGCCTCCGATAACGGCAAACATGTCTTTCTTGCTCCGGCAGGTAAAAGGGCGGCATTATAGCAGGCTGTCCGAACTGTTTGTTTTCATCTGCCGTCGGTTTCCTTTTCAGACGGCCTGCTATAATTTAGGCCGTCTGAAAAACTATACCAACACTACCCGCCCCATGACCACGGACTTCGACATCCCACTTTTCCTCAAAAACCTGCCCAACCTGCCCGGCGTGTACCGTTTTTTCGACGAAGGCGGCAACGTTTTATACGTCGGCAAAGCCGTCAACCTCAAGCGGCGCGTGTCCGGCTATTTCCAAAAAAACGACCATTCCCCGCGCATCGCATTGATGGTGAAACAGGTTCATCATATCGAAACCACCATCACCCGCTCCGAAGCCGAAGCTCTGATTCTCGAAAACAACTTCATCAAAGCCCTGTCGCCCAAATACAATATCCTCTTCCGCGACGACAAAAGCTATCCTTACCTCATGCTCAGCGGACATCAATATCCGCAGATGGCGTATTACCGCGGCACGCTGAAAAAGCCCAACCAATACTTCGGCCCCTATCCCAACAGCAACGCCGTGCGCGACAGTATCCAAGTCCTGCAAAAAGTCTTCATGCTGCGTACCTGCGAAGACAGCGTGTTCGAACACCGAGACCGCCCTTGTCTGCTTTACCAAATCAAACGCTGCACCGCGCCCTGCGTCGGACACATCAGCGAAGAAGACTACCGCGACAGCGTGCGCCAAGCCGCCACTTTCCTCAACGGCAAAACCGACGAACTGACCCGCACCCTGCAACACAAAATGCAGACCGCCGCCGCCAACCTGCAATTTGAAGAAGCCGCCCGCTACCGCGACCAAATCCAAGCGCTCGGCATCATGCAGAGCAACCAGTTCATCGACAGCAAAAACCCGAACAACCCCAACGACATCGACCTGCTTGCGCTCGCCGTTTCAGACGGCCTCGTCTGCGTACACTGGGTCAGCATCCGCGGCGGGCGGCACGTCGGCGACAAAAGCTTCTTCCCCGACACCAAAAACGACCCCGAACCAAACGGGCAAGAATACGCCGAAGCCTTCGTTGCCCAACACTATCTGGGCAAAAACAAACCCGACATCATCATCAGCAACTTCCACGTCCCCGACGCATTGAAAGAAGCCTTGGAGGGCGAACACGGCAAACAAATGCAGTTCGTAACCAAAACCATAGGCGAACGCAAAGTCTGGCTGAAAATGGCGGAACAAAACGCACAAATGGCGATTGCCCAACGCCGCCTGCAACAAAGCAGCCAGCAACACCGCATCGACGAGTTGGCAAAAATCCTGAACATGAATTCAGACGACCTCAACCGCCTCGAATGCTTCGATATCAGCCACACCCAAGGTGAAGCCACCATCGCCTCCTGCGTCGTGTACGACGAACAAAACATCCAACCCTCGCAATACCGCCGCTACAACATCACCACCGCCAAACCCGGCGACGACTACGCCGCCATGCGCGAAGTCCTCACCCGCCGCTACGGCAAAATGCAGGAGGCCGAAGCCAACGGCGAGGCCGTCAAATGGCCGGATGTCGTATTGATTGACGGCGGCAAAGGACAAATCGGCATCGCCGTGTCCGTATGGGAAGAACTCGGGCTGCACATCCCCTTGGTCGGCATCGCCAAAGGCCCCGAACGCAAGGCCGGCATGGAAGAACTCATCCTCCCGTTCACCGGCGAAACCTTCCGCCTGCCGCCCAACAGCCCCGCCCTGCACCTCCTGCAAACCGTGCGCGACGAATCCCACCGTTTCGCCATCACCGGCCACCGCAAAAAACGCGACAAAGCCCGCGTTACCTCCTCCCTCAGCGACATCCCCGGCGTAGGCAGCAAACGCCGCCAAGCCCTGCTCACCCGCTTCGGCGGCCTGCGCGGCGTCGTTGCCGCCAGCAAAGAAGATTTAGAACAGGTCGAAGGCATCAGCAAGGCATTGGCGGAAACCATTTACGAGCATCTGCATTAAACGATGGGATGAATAAAGCAAGAGGTCGTCTGAAAAGTTTTCAGACGACCTCTTGCTTTATTTGCCATGCCATATCAAAAACAATATTTTTTTAAAACCTTATTAGGAACGTATTGATAAATATCCCGAAATTCTTTCTCTACCGCGCCTGAAGCAGGATTCAGCTTCTCATTCCGCACCAATTTTATTTTATCTTTAGTTACTTCCGACAACGATGCAGCGGTATAGCGGTACTCCCGATGCAAACCTGCCGTCAAACGGTCGCGGGTAAATTCATACTGGTATTTATCCTGTCCCGTTTCCCCATAAAAATCAACATCCATCCTGCAACGTCCTTGAGATTTGGCAAACAATACCAACCCGCTTCCCTCCGGACTCAATTCAAAATCCGTTAAATCCTTTTCATAAACTTTTTTCCATTGGGAATGATGACTTTGAGCAGCAAGCAAACCCGAGCTCAAGAATAAAACTGAAACCAATAAACTCTTAACGACATTCATATGATTGCACCTGGATTCCTAAGTAATTGATAACGAAGCAACGGATTGTGAAGAACACGGTTGCATTCTAATCTACCTAATCCTGCCCATCAAACAAACCGGCCAATCCTCCCGTCCCGTCATTCTGAGTTCGAATCAATCTGAGATTTAACAAAGGAAGAGGCCGTCTGAAAACCCGAAACCTCGGTTTTCAGACGGCCTTCACACAACATCATCAATGGTCGGAAGCCTTTTCCGCCCCGATACCGGTCATCGAACGGACATACTGCTCTTCATAACCGGCCTTGTCTTCTTCGGCACGGGCAGATTTGTCGGTTATTGAAGCCAGCCAAGCCGCAATAAAGGCAGCGGGGATGCTGAAAATGGCGGGTGAACCGTAGGGGAAGACGGGCGATTCGAAATGAAACACGCTAACCCACACACTCGGCCCCAAAATAATCATCACCAGCGACAGCAGCAGGCCGGTATAACCGCCGACAACCGCACCGCGTGTGGTCAATCCTTTCCAAAACATCGACAGTGCCAAAATCGGGAAATTGGCCGAAGCCGCCACGGCAAAAGCCAAGCCAACCATGAAGGCAACGTTTTGATTTTCAAAAATCAAGCCGAAAACAATCGACAAAACACCCAAAATCAGCACGGTAGTGCGTGAAACCCGCATTTCCTCATGGGAAGTGGCCTTTCCTTTGCGGATGACTGACGCATAGATGTCATGGCTTACCGCTGAAGCACCCGACAGAGTCAAACCCGCCACCACGGCCAAAATGGTTGCGAATGCCACCGCCGAAATAAAGCCTAAGAACATATTGCCGCCCAAAGCTTCGGACAAATGCACCGCCGCCATATTGCTGCCGCCTATCATCTCATAAACGGTTTTGCCGTCTTTCACCATTTCCGCGAAGAAATTCGGATTGTCCTTGGTTACAAAAATAATGGCGCCGAAACCGATAATAAAAGTCAGGATGTAGAAGTAGCCGATAAAGCCCGTGGCGACAAACACCGATTTACGCGCTTCCTTCGCGTCCGGCACGGTGAAGAACCTCATCAGGATGTGCGGCAGGCCGGCCGTACCGAACATTAAAGCCAATCCGAGCGACAACGCATCAATCGGGTCTTTCACCAAACCGCCAGGCTCCAGAATTTTGCTGCCTTTTTCATGAATGGACACCGCTTTGGCAAACATCTGCTCCATACTGAAGCCCGATACCTTCAAAATCACGAAAGCCATAAAACTCGCACCCGACAACAGCAGCACCGCTTTGATCATCTGCACCCACGTAGTTGCCAACATTCCGCCGAACAACACATACGCCACCATCAAAACGCCGACAATAACCACGGCCGACAGATAATTCATGCCGAACAACAACTGAATCAGCTTACCCGCGCCGACAATCTGCGCAATCAGGTACAGCATCACCACCAGAATCGAACCGGAAGCGGCTAAGAGGCGGACCGGCGTTTGCTGCAAACGGTAGGCCACCACGTCGGAAAAGGTAAACTTGCCTAAATTCCGCAGCCGTTCGGCCACCAAGAACAACACCAGCGGCCAACCGACCAAAAAGCCGGTGGAATAAATCAAACCGTCATACCCGCGCGTGAACACCATGGCGGAAATACCGAGGAAAGACGCTGCTGACATAAAGTCGCCCGCAATCGCCAAACCGTTTTGAAACCCCGAAATTCCGCCGCCCGCCGTGTAAAAATCCTTGGACGATTTGTTTTTCTTTGCCGCCCACTTGGTGATAAACAGCGTGGCGCCGACGAAAATAAAAAACATCACCACCGCAGGAACATTCAGCGGACGCTGTTGCACCTCGCCGGAAATAGCGTCTGCCGCCCATGCTGCGTTGGCGGCCAAGCAGGCTGCAAAGGCAAAATAAAATTTATTCATCTTTTTCATTTTTTCCCCTCCGTTACTTCGCGCACCACTTCGCGGGTGGTTTCTTCAAAACGGCCGTTGGCAACATAAACATAAATGCCGGTAATCGCCACCGCAAATATAATCACGGCCAGGCCGATATAAATCCCCCAAGTCGTTATCCCGCCCTCGGACACGGGCGTGGCAAACGCCTGTGGATCGATGCCGAGATAGGCGACAAACAGCGTATAGACCACAAACATCACGGCGGAAAACGTCCAGCCCAAAATCGATTTCTGTTTGGCCATGGTTTGGAACTTGGGATGCGACAGTACTTTGGAAGTTGTCTGCTTATCCATTTTTCAATCTCCTCTTACTTTGTGTTCAGCCGGCAAACCGGCATGGCGCGATTTAAAATCCCTGCAGACATTTTGGCTAATTTTATTTTCGGATGAACATCATCAGTCTGCCTGATGGCCGGCGTGTCCGGCGTGTGCCCGCCGCTTCGTGCCGCCTTATCAAAGCAGGTATTCCGGCAAAGAATAGAGGCCGAGACCTTTGCAAAATTCCCCAAAATC
>NZ_KV790817.1:0-5472 GCF_001807735.1 Neisseria sp. HMSC31F04
TCCTGCGGCAGCCCCGGCAGCCGCTCCTGCCGCACGGGACCTCTCCGCCGCACAAAAATCGCCCATGGTCGGCACCTTCTACCGTGCTGCCAGCCCGAGCAGCCCCGCGTTTGTCGAAGTCGGCCAAACCGTCAAAGCCGGCGACACCCTGTGCATCATCGAAGCCATGAAACTGATGAACGAAATCGAAGCCGAGAAATCGGGCGTCATCAAAGAAATCCTGGTAGAAAACGGTACACCGGTCGAATACGGCGAACCTCTGTTCATCATCGAATAACCCTTTCAGACGGCCTTCCGCACCTCGGAAAGGCCGTCTGAAAGCTTGACCGTCCCTCGTCGGACAAAGGATGCCTTATGCGCCTGCTCATCGCCCTGTTGCTGCCCTGGCTGCAATTCTTCACCATCGGCCGCCCCATCGCCGGCATCATCTGCCTGATACTGCAACTCACACTTATCGGCTGGCTGCCTGCCGCCATCTGGTCCGTATACGCCCTGAGCCAATACAAAACCGACCAAAAAATACGCAACGCGCTGAACAACCGACAAGTCTGACCGAAGGCCGTCTGAAAACCAAACCGAGAGGTTAATCATGTTGAAAAAAGTATTAATCGCCAACCGTGGGGAAATCGCACTCCGCGTCCTGCGTGCCTGCCGCGAAATGGGCATTGCCACCGTTGCCGTCCATTCCGAAGCCGACAAAGACAGCCTGCACGTCAAACTGGCCGACGAATCCGTCTGCATCGGCCCCGCGCCCTCGCCCCAAAGTTACCTGTACATCCCGGCCATCATCGCCGCCGCAGAAGTAACCGGTGCGGACGCCATCCACCCCGGCTACGGCTTTCTGGCCGAAAATGCCAATTTTGCCGAACAAGTCGAACAATCCGGCTTCATCTTCATCGGCCCGCGCGCCGACACCATCCGCCTGATGGGCGACAAAGTGTCCGCCAAACAGGCCATGCAGGAAGCGGGCGTTCCCTGCGTGCCCGGTTCGGACGGCGCACTGCCGGACGACCCCGAAACCATCATCAAAACCGCAGCCGAAGTCGGCTACCCCGTCATCATCAAAGCATCGGGCGGCGGCGGCGGACGCGGCATGCGCGTGGTGGAAAGAGAAGAAGACCTAATCAAATCGGTGGAAATGACCAAAGCCGAAGCCGGTGCCGCATTCGGCAACCCCATGGTTTACATGGAACGCTACCTGCAACGCCCGCGCCACGTCGAAATCCAAGTGCTGGCCGACGAACACGGCAACGCCATCTACTTGGGCGAGCGCGACTGCTCCATGCAGCGCCGCCACCAAAAAGTCATCGAAGAAGCCCCCGCGCCCGGCATCACCGCCAAAGAGCGCGAGAAAATCGGCAAAGCCTGCGTCGAAGCCTGCAAACGCATCGGCTACCGCGGTGCGGGAACATTTGAATTCCTGTATGAAGACGGCGAATTTTTCTTTATCGAAATGAACACCCGCGTACAGGTCGAACACCCCGTTACCGAACTGATTTCCGGCGTGGACATCGTTCAGGAACAACTGCGCGTGGCGGCAGGCGAGAAATTACAATACAAGCAGAAAGACATTGTTTTGGAAGGCCATGCCTTCGAATGCCGCATCAACGCCGAAGACCCGTACAACTTCATCCCCAGCCCCGGCCTGATTGAAAGCTGCCACCTGCCCGGCGGCTTCGGCATCCGCGTGGACAGCCACATTTATCAGGGCTACCGCATTCCGCCGAACTACGACAGCCTGATCGGCAAAATCTGCGTACACGGCAAAACCCGCGAACAGGCAATGGCAAAAATGCGCGTTGCGATGGCCGAACTGGCCATTACCGGCATCAAAACCAATGCCGACCTGCACCGCGACCTGTTCCGCGATCCGGACTTCTCCGACGGCGGCGTCAGCATCCATTATCTGGAACAATGGCTGGAAGCGCGCAAAGCACGCGAGGAAGGCAAATAACCCGCCTGTCTGAGGCTCAACCCTGAAAAGGCCGTCTGAAAACTTTCAGACGGCCTTTTATAGTGGATTAAATTTAAATCAGGACAAGGCGACGAAGCTGCAGACAGTACAAATAGTACGGCAAGGCGAGGCAACGCCGTACTGGTTTAAATTTAATCCACTATAGCACAAATATTTTTCTTGTCTTGATATTCCGCAACGGCTTTTTCAATAAATGGAACCGGAAAACAACCGGGCCGCCGGCAGCGGCAACTTATAAAATCAATCAACCCGCACTAACAGATTGCTCCCGCCCAAACCCAAACATAAAGCCCAAGCATCATGAAGGCCGCCTAAAAACATAATTTTAACGGCACGCAAACCGTTTCAGACAGCTTCTTCCGCCCTACCCTGCCTTCAAACGGTATAAAAACGTTGTTTCCCGATTTCGGGCAAATGCCAGCGGGTCGTCGGTAGAAACGGCTTTACCGTGCTGCGGGCGGATGTGCAGCGTTTCAATCAGGCTCAGTCCGGCCGTCTGAAAACAGCGCGGCAGGAAATCGGCGGCGCGCAATCCCAAATGTTCGGCCAAATCCGACATAATCAGCCAAACTTCGCCGCCATCGTTCAAATGACTGCGCGCGCCGTTCAGGAAACCGCGCAGCATGGCATGGTCGGGATCATACAGCGCGGTTTCCACGGCCGACGTGGGTTTCGCAGGCAGCCAGGGCGGATTACAGACAATCAGGTCGGCGCATCCTTCCGGAAACAGGTCGGCGGCCTCGATGCCGATTTGCCGCTGCAAACCGAGGCGGCGGATGTTGTCTCCGGCACAACTCAGGGCGCGCGGGTTGTTGTCGGTAGCGGTAATCTGCCGCAGGCCGCGTTTGGCCAGCAATGCGGCCAGCACGCCCGAACCCGTGCCTATATCGAAGGCCGTCTGAAAAGACGGCGGCAGTTCCGCCCGCATCAGCAGGTCGAGATACTCGCCTCGCAAAGGGGAAAAGACGCCGAAAGGCACATGTATCCGCCCGCCCAGTGCGGGAATGTCCACGCCTTTTTTATGCCACTCGTGCGCGCCGACGAATCCGAGCAATCGGTTGAGCGGCAACAGGAAAGGCGTGTCGTTTTCCTCCCCGTACACATCGGCCAGCGCGGCACGGACATCGGGCGCGCGCGGCAGTTCGAGCCGGAAACCGGCGCCGATTTCCACCGCCAGCATATTGACTGTTCGGCTCCGCTGCGCCTGCCGCATCCGGTGGCGGTGGAAGCGTTCCGCAGGAGTCAGGTCGTTTTTTTCAGACGGCCTTTTCGCCCGCAGGCGTTTTTTCAGTGCGGCCAGGACTTGCTTGGCATTGTGAAAATCGCCGCGCCAAATGACGGCCGTATCCTGCCGCGCTTGATCGAGGATGGCGGCAGCTCCTGCATCATGCAGGCCGACGGCTTGTTTCGGCGGCTTCTGCGTACTCTCGTTGCGCCATTCGGCCGGGCCGCAGTCAGTGGTTATTTGTGGGTACACGTTCGGAATCCTGAGAGGTGTGGAAAGGCCGTCTGAAAGCGGCCAAACGGCTTTTCAGACGGCCTCGTTGTATGAAACGGCATTCGGCACGGGCAATCAGCGGTTTTTCAAACCCAGCACGTCCTGCATATCGAACAGGCCGGCCTTGCCCGCCGCCCATACCGCCGCACGCACGGCGCCGGAAGCGAAAGTCATGCGGCTGCTGGCTTTGTGGGTGATTTCCACACGCTCGCCCTCTGCGGCAAACAATGCGGTATGGTCGCCGACGATGTCGCCGCCGCGAACGGTGGCAAAACCTATGGTTTGCGGGTCGCGTTCGCCGGTGTGGCCTTCGCGGCCGTATACCGCGCACTCTTTCAAATCGCGGCCAAGCGCATCGGCAATCACTTCGCCCATCCTTAAAGCCGTACCGCTGGGGGCATCGACTTTGTGGCGGTGGTGGGCTTCGATGATTTCGATGTCGTAGCCTTCGTTCAATACGCGGGCGACGGTGTCGAGGATGTGGAAGGTCAGGTTTACGCCGACACTGAAATTGGCGGCGAACACCACGCCGATTTTTTCCGCCGCCGCTTTGATGGCGGCTTTGCCCGCGTCGTCAAAACCCGTCGTGCCGATGACGATGTTTTTGCCTGCTTCCACGCATTTTTGCAGGTGTTTGAGCGTCGGCTCGGGGCGGGTAAAGTCGATCAACACGTCGCTGGCGGCCAAAACTTTGTCCACATCGTCGGAAATCGATACGCCGGTTTTCAAACCCAGCGCATAGCCTGCATCCAAACCCAATGCGTCCGAACCGGCATGTTCCAGCGCGCCGCTCAATACCGCGCCGGGATGGTTGTTTACGGCCTCGACCAATACGCGGCCCATGCGGCCGTTCGCACCGGCAATGGCAATTTTCAATTTATCCATTTCGTTTTATTCCGTAGCCGCAGATTGCTGTTGGCGGGCATATTCGAGCGCGTTGCCCTCTGCCTTGACCAGGCGGTCGTTTTCAAACCAAACGGTCAGGTTGCGCGTTTCGGCTTGATTGACCACGCCGTTGCGGCTGATTTCGTAGGTGTAGTCCCAGCGGTCGCTGTGGAAAGGATCGCGCAGCAGCGGCGTACCCAGCAGCAGTTGGACCTGATCGCGGCTCATGCCCTGCTGCAACGAAGAAACGGCGCGGGCATCGAGCTGGTTGCCCTGAATCACTTTCAGTTTGTAGGAAGGGAAATTAGAAATGCGCTCGGCCGAACAGGCGGAAAGCCCGATAACGGCGGCGGCAAGCAGAATGGGAAGTCTGTTCACGGACGATACCTTTTGCGAGTGTGGGGGATAATGTTGTACAGTATGCCACAGCAAAGACTCCATTTAGAAATCTTTATCATCTTTGTGTGTGCAAAACTATAAAATATGCGTATTATAGCGACAATTGGATAACTACGGTATGGAAAGACCATGGATCATAATGTAGCTCAATTAAGGCACAACGGCCTGAAAGTAACCGGCCCGCGTTTGAAAATCCTCGATTTGTTCGAGCGGTATCCCGATCAGCACATGAGCGCGGAAGACGTTTACCGCCTCCTGCTGGAGCACGAAATCGAAATCGGCGTTGCCACCATCTACCGCGTTTTAACCCAATTCGAACAGGCAGGCATCCTGCTGCGCCACCATTTCGAAACCGGCAAAGCCGTTTACGAACTGAATACCGGCGGCCACCACGACCACATCGTCTGCGTCAAATGCGGCGACGTAACCGAATTCCACAGCGAAGAAATCGAAAAACTGCAGGATAAAATCGCCGAAGAAAACGGCTACCGCATCGTGGATCACGCCCTGTATATGTACGGCATTTGCGGCCCTTGCCAGAAAAAGGAAAAACGCTGATTATTCCGAACGGCCAAACCGAAAACGGAATCAGCAGGCAAAAGCCGGAATCTTCCGGCTTTTTCTTTTACCCGCCACCCTTGAATATTTACCCGACACAGAGGCCGTCTGAAAACCCTGAAAGTGGTTTTCAGACGGCCTGAGACCTTTGCAAAAT
>NZ_KV790818.1:0-8326 GCF_001807735.1 Neisseria sp. HMSC31F04
GGATTTTGGGGGGATTTTGCAAAGGTCTCATGATGGTAGGCTGTTGCTGTGCAAGTGCGGATTTGTCGGCAACGATGCCTTGGGCATTGGCAGAGGGAGAAGTCAGAATAAGGGCAGAACCGAGCAGTAATGAAAGGTAAAATGAGATAACAGAGATAGAATGGATAAAACCTGTAAAGTCGGCAATATCATTTGGTGAGATACGTGCAGCTTGGCTGTCGGATGTACTTTTGCCCTCGCGTTTGGTATTTTTGGCTGCAGCCATCATGTAATTTCGATTTATTGTATTGAGGAAGCTTTTTTCTACTTATAACCTCATTGATCTCCCTGTTCTTACCGAAATGATAGCAGTATACTTGTCAAGGCATTTCACAGTTCTTCAAAAATCTTTTGATAAACAAATCTATGAATACAGTCCTGTTTGCCATTGCCTTCGCTATCATGCCAACTTCAGCTTTGTAAGCCTAGCCAGTGCCGCCATCATGCTGTTTTTTCGCAAGCACTATTTAAACCGAGACTTCCCGCTAAACCGTTTTCAAGCAGCCGATTGGCCGGCATGGCTGGCTTCTGCCCGCTGGCAGCCGATTGATGATATCGGCCATCGCGGCATGAGCATAACCCTCCCGCAGGATAACGGCGAATTTGAGTTTGATATGCCTGTCGCCTGGGTAAAAAACAACACGCTGCCGCCGCTGTTGTTTGATATCCTCACGCAGCTAAACGATATCGACAACATCATGCAGCAATCCTGCCGCCGCCTCACCGAGCGGCATAAACGGCACAGCCGGGAATACGAGCTCTATCTTTTCGACCCGCCGGATGTGCTGTACGTTACCCAAGGCGGCGTACCGTATTTGGATTACACCGCCACACGGGTAAACAAAAGTTTTCGCGCATATCTGAAGCAAAGCGGCGGCAAGTGGCTGCCGTATTACGACGAGGCCTGTACCAAACCGTTAGCGGCCGACTAAGGCTACCTGAAACTTTTCAGGTAGCCTGTTTCTATTCTGCCCAAGCCGCCTAACGCTCCTCCAGCCCGGCCAAAATCGCACAATCCGGGCAGTCATCTCCCGCGCAGGCATCGTGCCAGCGTTGCAGCTCGGCCACCATGCCCTGCAAGCGTTCGATTTTGGCTTCCAGCTCGGCGATGTGCCGCGCGGTGAGCGTTTTCACTTCGCGGCTGGTGCGCTGCGGGTTGTGTTGCAGGCTCAAAAGCTGCCCGATCTGCGGCAGCGAAAAGCCCACTTCCCGCGCATGGCGGATAAAGCGCAGCCGGGTAAGGTCGGCCTGTCCGTAGCGGCGGTAGCCCGCTTCGCTGCGCGCGGCCGGGGCGATTAGGCCGTGCTTTTCGTAGTCGCGGATTTGTTTGGCGGAAAGGCCGCTCTCGGCCGCGGCCTGGCTGATGTTCATCATGATGCTTGACCTTTACTTCGGGTAAAGCTTTATAGTGGCGGCATTTAGCGGGAAAGCAAGAGCAGACCCATCATTTCAGGCTACCTGAAAGCTTTGGCTGCAACGGGCTTTAAAACCTCAGCCTCATTCCAACAGAAAGGAAACCCTATGCAAACCATCACATTAAACATCGAAGGCATGACCTGCGGCGGCTGCGTGAAAAGCGTTACCAGCATCCTCGAAGGCGTAAACGGCGTGGACAAGGCCGAAGTGAGCCTGGAAAACAAGAACGCCGTCGTGGAATTCGACCCCGCCCAAACCAACCCCGCCGCGCTGATAGAAGCGGTGGAAGACGGCGGGTATGATGCGGCTTTGTAAATCGAATCGCAACAAATCGACTGCAACACCCCAAAGGCTACCTAAAAACCCTGCTCCGCTTTTTTCAGGTAGCCCAACCACATTCAGAAGGAAGAAACCATGCAACAAAAAGTCCGTTTCCAAATCGAAGGCATGACCTGTCAGGCCTGCGCTTCGCGCATTGAAAAAGTGTTGAACAAAAAAGACTTTGTCGAATCGGCGGGGGTGAACTTCGCCAGCGAGGAGGCGCAGGTGGTGTTTGACGACAGCCAAACCTCCGCCGCCGACATCGCCAAAATCATCGAGAAAACCGGTTACGGCGCAAAGGAGAAGACGGAAGACGCGCTGCCGCAACCCGAAGAAACCGCGCATGTAAGCTGGCGGCTGTGGCTGCTGTTCGCCATCAACGTCCCGTTCCTTATCGGCATGGCGGGGGTGATGATCGGCAGAAACGATTGGATGATTCCGCCGTTGTGGCAGTTCGCATTGGCGAGTGTGGTGCAGCTTTGGCTGGCAATCCCGTTTTACAAAAGCGCGTGGGCGAGTATTAAAGGTGGGCTGGCGAATATGGACGTGCTCGTTACTATCGGCACGGTGTCGATTTACCTGTATTCCGCTTATATGCTGTTTTTCAGCCCGCAAGCGGCGCACGGCATGGCGCATGTGTATTTTGAAGTGGGCGTGACGGTGATTGGGTTTGTGTCGCTGGGTAAGTTTTTGGAACACCGCACCAAAAAATCCAGCCTGAACAGCTTGGGCTTGCTGCTGAAACTTACGCCGACCCAAGTCAACGTGCAACGCGATGGCGAATGGAAACAACTGCCCATCGACCAAGTACAAATCGGGGACCTAATCCGCGCCAATCACGGCGAACGCATCGCTGCCGACGGCATCATCGAAAGCGGCAGTGGCTGGGCGGACGAGAGCCACCTCACCGGCGAATCCAATCCCGAAGAGAAAAAGGCGGGTGGCAAAGTGTTAGCGGGCGCGCTGATGACCGAAGGCAGCGTGGTTTACCGCGCTACGCAGCTCGGCAGCCAAACCCTGCTCGGCGACATGATGAACGCGTTATCCGAAGCGCAAGGCAGCAAAGCGCCGATTGCGCGCGTGGCGGACAAGGCGGCGGCAGTGTTTGTGCCTGCCGTTGTGGGCATCGCGCTTTTGACCTTTATCGCCACTTGGCTGGTGAAAGGCGATTGGACGGTTGCGCTGATGCACGCCGTTGCTGTTTTGGTGATTGCCTGCCCGTGCGCACTCGGTCTGGCGACGCCCGCCGGGATTATGGTCGGGATGGGCAAGGCGGTGAAACACGGTATTTGGTTTAAAGACGCGGCGGCGATGGAAGAAGCCGCCCACGTCGATGCCGTCGTGTTGGACAAAACCGGCACGCTGACCGAAGGCAGACCGCAGGTTGCTGCCGTTTATTGCGTTCCCGACAGCGGCTTTGACGAAGACGTTTTGTACCGCATCGCTGCCTCCGTCGAACAAAACGCCGCCCACCCGCTCGCGCGCGCCATTGTGTCAGCCGCCCAAGCGCGCGGCTTGGACATCCCCGCCGCACAAAACGCGCAAACCGTTGTCGGCGCAGGCATTACCGCCGAAGTCGAAGGCGTGGGCTTGGTGAAAGCGGGCAAACTTGATTTTGCTGAACTGACCCTGCCTGAGTTTTCAGACGACGTCTGGCGCATCGCAAGCATCGTTGCTGTTTCTGCCAACGGCAAACCCATCGGCGCATTCGCACTCGCCGACGCGTTGAAAACCGATACCGCCGAAGCCATAGGCCGTCTGAAAAAACACGGCATCGACGTTTACATCATGAGCGGCGACAATCAAGGCACGGTCGAATACGTCGCCAAACAACTGGGCATCGCACACGCCTTCGGCAACATGAGTCCACGCGACAAAGCCGCCGAAGTGCAGAAACTCAAAGCCGCCGGCAAAACCGTGGCAATGGTCGGCGACGGCATCAACGACGCGCCTGCGCTCGCTGCCGCCAACGTCAGCTTCGCCATGAAAGGCGGCGCGGACGTTGCCGAACACACCGCCTCCGCCACGCTGATGCAGCATTCGGTCAACCAGCTCGCCGACGCCCTGCTGGTATCGCAGGCGACGTTGAAAAACATCAAACAAAACCTGTTTTTCGCCTTCTTCTACAACATATTAGGCATCCCGCTCGCCGCACTCGGCTTCTTAAATCCCGTCATCGCAGGCGCGGCCATGGCGGCAAGCTCGGTTTCGGTGTTGAGCAATGCGTTAAGGTTGAAACGGGTGAAGATTGAGTGAGGCGTGGCAAAGGTCGCCCGAAAAGCAATACGCCCAGTTTCATTTTTCAGGTAGCCTCAAACTAGGAATCAACCGATGAAAAGTTATACGCTCGATATTCCCCACTTTGAATACCCTGAATCATTTCAAAAAATTGTCGAACTGAATTTAGTCGATTTCGATATTTGGCATCTGCTCGACAGCGATTGGGCCGCCGAGCTATACCAAGGCCTGCAAACCCGTTATCCCAACAGGAAATTGATTCCCTTCGCCAAACACAGCCACTGCGATGACACTGCCTGCTTCGAAATCGGCAAAGGCGGCACAGTCCAGCTTATCCACGACTTCGCCAGCCCCGGCTGGGAAAACAGCGTCAAGAATTCCCTGATTGCTGGGCATGGCTCGCCCAAGCGGTAAACAACATGATTGAATACAATCGGGAAGGCGGTATCCTGTAAACATCAGGTATGTTGGTTTTAGCCAAGGAAATGCAACGTTGAACTTGAGAAGTGGAGGCCGTCTGAAAGCAGGTTTTCAGGCGGTATTCCATTTAAGATTACTATTGGATAACGGTTAGGATATAGTGGTACTTCGATCAATATGAAATTAAGGAAAAAGGTCATGAGTGGAAAATTAGACCAAATCAGCGATAAAGTGAAAGAAACTGCGGGAGAAGTATTAAACGATTCCAAACTTCAAGCAGAAGGCGTTGTTCAGCAAGGAATCGGCAAGGTGAAAGAAGTTGCTGCCGAAATCGAGGAAAAAGCCGGCGACGTATTGAAAAAAGGTAAAGAAGAAACCGAGCATCTGATTGACGATGCGAAAGAAAAAGCTGAAAACCTGATTAACGATATCAAAAGCAAATTCTGATTCGTCTTTGCTTGAAACAATATAAAAAGGCCGTCTGAAACATGATTTCAGACGGCCTTTCTTCAGGTTTGGCCGGTATCGCGGTCAGTTGCCGATAAGCCGGTTGTTGCGGTAAACCTGTCGGCGTATCGGATTGCCGTTGCGGTCGTAAACCGTGTATGCGCTGTCTGTGGGGTGCGCATCGGCCGAGAACAGGGCTTTTTTGGGCAGTATCATCGGGTCTGTACGTTTTTGCCCGTCGCCGTAAAAATCTTGTACCAGATAATTGCCGCCGCCGAGTACGTTGAGCAGCCTGCGGTAGCTGCCGCCTTTGATAGCTTGTTCGGAAGCGGTGCCGTCTGCGGCAAAATGGGTGATGATTTGTTCTTCGGTAACGTTGATGCCGCCTGTGTCTGCGGCGGGTGTGCGGCTGCCTATCGGAATATTGACGGAGGTTCCCAAGCCGATATGGCTGCCGAAACCGCCGATGCCGAGGCTGATCGAGCTTCCGCCCGGGCCGCCGGCGCAGGCGGTGAGGAGGAGCAGGGCGGTTACGAGGGCGGATTTTTGCACGGTTGTTTTCATGATGGTGCTCCCTGTTTGGCAAATATTATGATAAGTATACGCCGATTCGGACAATGCGGTAATAAAGGGGCCGTCTGAAAAGTGGTTTTCAGACGGCCCCTTTGCGTTTTTTCGTTTTTCTTTATTTGCCTTTCACGGTCAGTTGGTCGTATACGCCGCCGTCTGAAAAGTATTTGCTCATGATTTCATTCCATGTGCCGAAGATGTCGTTGGGGTTGAAGGTTTCCATCGGCGGCAGTTCACTTGCATGGGCGGCCAGCACGTCTTTGTCGGCGGGGCGCAGGTAAAGTTTCGCGCCCAATTCCTGCGCGGGTTTGCTCCACAGGTAGTTCAGGTATTCGGTGGCGGCTTGGCGGGTGCCGCGTTCGTCGGCTACTTTGTCTACGACGGCGACGGGGCTGTCCATGCGGACGGAGTATTTCGGATAGACGATTTCAAATTCGCCGTTGCCGAATTGTTTGGCCGACAGGTTGGCTTCGTTTTCAAAGGTAATCAGTACGTCGCCGATGTTGCGTTGGACGAAGGTGGTGGTGGCCGCACGGCCGCCGTTTTCGAACACTTCGACTTTCGACAGCATTTTTTTCACGTATTCGCGCGCTTTGGCGTCGTCGTTGTTGTTGGCTTTCAGGCCGTAGCCGTATGCGCCCAGGAAGGTGTAGCGGCCGTTGCCGGTTACTTTGGGGTTGGCGATGACGATTTTCAGGTTATCTTGGGTCAGATCGTTCCAGTCTTTAATTTGTTTCGGGTTGCCTTTGCGGACGAGGAAGACGGTGGTGCTGGTGAAGGGGACGGCGTTGTTGGGAAAGGCTTTTTGCCAGTCGGCTTTGACCAGGCCTTTTTTAACCAAGAGTTCGATGTCGGAGCCTTGGTTCATGGTAACAACGTCGGCTTTCAGGCCGTTGGCCACGGCCAGTGCCTGTTTGCTCGAACCGCCGTGCGATTGTTGGACGGCGATGTCCGCGCCGTTGTGCTGTTTTTTGTATTCTGCGGTAAACAGCGGGTTGAAGTCTTTGTAGAGGTCGCGTGCGACATCGTAGGAGACGTTGAGCAGTTTGACGCTGCCGGTTTTGTCCCCGCTGTCGGAAGCGGCATTTTGCGTACCGTTGTCGGGCGTGCAGGCGGAGAGGGCGGCGGTGAAGAGCAGGGCGGAGGCTAGGTGTTTGGCCGGCATGGCGGGCTCCTTTCGAGAGGGTTGTTTTTTCAGACGGCCACTTTAGCGGAGGCCGTCTGAAAAGTGAAAGAACCGTTTGCCGCACGGTTATGGCGTTTGGTTATATGCATGGGTAAAGAGTGCGGCAGACGGATGACTTATCGGCAGACTGTTTGTTAAAATGCGCCCTTTTTGGATTAACTTACGTCACAAATATGAAAGCTGTGAAAAAAATCGCCGTATTGACGGCTGCCGCCCTGGCCCCTCTGGCTCAGGCTTCGGGCTACCATTTCGGTACACAGTCGGTTACCGCGCAGGGAACGGCCAATGCCGCCGCCGCAGAAGCCGCCGATGCCACCACGATTTTCTACAATCCGGCCGGTTTGGCCAAATTGGACGGCAGCGAGATAACGGCTGCCGCCAATATCGTCGCCCCGCACATTGAATATCACGATGCGGAAGCGTCGTTTGTACGAGGCGGCCGCGTGCAGGGGAAAACCGAGGGAAAAATCACCAAAGACGTGGTGCTCGCACCCCATCTTTACGGTGCCTACCGCGTTAATCCCGACCTGACGCTGGGCTTGGGCGTGTATGTTCCGTTCGCTTCTTCCACCGAATATCAGGAAGATTCCGTGTTGCGGCACAACATCAACAAATTGGGCTTGACCACCATCGCCGTCGAGCCTGTCGTCGCTTACAAAGTGAGTGAAAACCATGCGTTTGGCGCGGGTCTGATTGCCCAATATTCTTCCGCCGAGTTGCGCAAATATGCGGACTGGAACGCTTCCGGCCGCTTGGGGCCGCACAACGGCCTTTCAGACGGCCATGCGGAAGTCAAAGGCAAAGACTGGGGCTTCGGCTACCAGTTGGGCTGGCTGTGGGATATCAATCCGCGTACCCGCGTCGGTGTAAACTACCGCTCGAAAGTCAATCACAACCTGAAAGGCACGGCCGATTGGCAGGCCGACGGCCGGGCGGTAACAACGCCCCATCCGGCATTCGGCGGAAAGAGTGCCTACGATGCGCTTATCGGCACCGCGTTCGGCTACAAGCCGCACGAGAAGGCCGGCGTCAAAATCGTAACGCCGGAATCCTTGTCGCTGCACGGCATGTATCGCGCAACCGATAAAACCAACCTGTTCGCCGACCTGACTTGGACGCGCCACAGCCGTTTCAACCGTGCCGAGCTGGTGTTTGAAAACACCAAATCCGTCGTCAACGGCCGATCCGACCGCACGGTTATCACGCCGAACTGGCGCAACACTTACAAAACCGCCCTCGGCGCGTCTTACCAATACAGCGAGCCGTTGCAACTGCGCGCCGGTATTGCGTTCGACCAAAGCCCGGTACGCGGCGCGGACAGCCGTCTGAACACGCTGCCCGACGGCAACCGTATCTGGTATTCCTTCGGTGCGAAGTATGCTTATAAAAAACGCCATGTATTTGATGCGGCATACAGCCACATCCACATAAACGATACCGTTTACCGTGCGGCGGCTTCCACCGGCAACGATGTGGACAGTAAAGGCGTATCGTCGGCATCGTTTAAAAATTACGCCAACATCCTGGGCGTGCAATACACCTATAAGTTCTAAGCAGTTGGTGCAGGTAATGGAGAGGCCGTCTGAAAACCCGTTTCAAGGTTTTCAGACGGCCTCTCCAATCGGTTGCCCTATAAACGGTTTGGGCTGCCATTATGGCTATAGTGGATTAAATTTAAACCAGTACGGC
>NZ_KV790819.1:0-6733 GCF_001807735.1 Neisseria sp. HMSC31F04
GATTTTGGGGGGATTTTGCAAAGGTCTCAAACCGAGAAACGGTTTTTCAGACGGCCTCTTGCGCCCATGCGGCCAGCGCGGCCATATCGGGTGCGGCGCAATCGACGAAGGGCAGAGGATGGCTGCCGCTGCCGAACCAAACGGTTTTCATGCCCAGCTTTTTTGCGGCGGCGAGATTGTCGGCGGAATCGTCCACCATCACGCAGTCGGCCGGGTCGGCCTTCATGGCGGTGCATACGGTGAGGTAGGCCGCTTCGGCGGGTTTGTAGAGCAGGCCGAAATCGTCCGTGCCGAACAATGCGTCGAAGCAGTCGGTCAAACCCAGCTCGGCCGCCAAGCCGCGCACATAAAACGACGGCGCGTTGGAAAATACGGCCTTGCGCCCTTTCAGACGGCCTAAAACGTCTGCAGTGCCTTGCACGGGGCGGACTTTCTGCAGGATTTCGTCCATCGGGTGGCTGTGGCGCAGGAAGTCGGCGATGTCGGTTTCGGGATGGTGCAGGCGCAGCCCGGCCAGCGTCGCGCCGTAGCGGTGCCAATAGTCGCGGCGCAGGTGGTCGGCTTCCGATTCGGACAGCTTCAACCGCCGCATCAGGTAGGCGGTCATGCGGCGGTTGATCAGATAAAAAATGCCTTCGTCGGCATGGTGCAGCGTGTTATCCAGGTCAAACAGCCAGATAGTTGTTTTCGGCTCTTTATTCATATCGTTTTAGGCGGTATCATTACCGCGATTATAGCCAAAGGGAGATTATGGTATGAAACGGATTTTACTTGCGGCAGCAACAGCCGCCCTTTTAATGCCTGCCGTGCAGGCGCAGACGGAAGTGCGGCTGGCTGTGCACAAATCGTTCAGCTTGCCGAAAGACGCGTTTGCCGCCTTCGAGCGCGCCAACGATGCCAAAGTATCGGTGATTAAGGCGGGCAGCGGCAACGAATTGGTAAACAAGCTGGTATTGAGCCGCGCACAGCCGATTGCCGATGCGGTGTACGGCCTGGACAACACCACCGTGCTGAAAGCGAAGGAAGGCGGCATCCTCGCCGCCGCCCAACCGCCCTCGGCAGCCGTAACCGCCACCCTGCCCCATGCGGCGGCGGTGGACACGGGCTACATTGCCGTCAACTACGACAAAGCCTGGTTTGCCAAAAACAAACTGCCCCTGCCGCAAAGCCTCGAAGATTTGGCCAAGCCGCAATATAAAGACCTGCTGGCCATGCCCAATCCCGGACTGTCCAGCACAGGTTTAGGCTTCCTGTTGGCCAACATCCAAGGCATGGGTGAGAAGCAGGCTTTCGACTGGTGGGCGAAAATGCGCGCCAACGGCGTGAAGGTAACAAAAGACTGGAGCGAGGCCTACTACACCGAATTCAGCCGCAACGGCGGCTCGCGCCCGCTGGTGGTGGGTTATGCTTCCAGCCCGGCGGCCGAAGTGCATTACGGCAAGGGCAAATTCGATACCCCACCCACCGGCGTATTGTTCCTGAAAGGCGGCGTGTTCCGCCAAGTGGAAGGCGCGGCGGTACTCAACGGTGCGAAACAGCCCGCCTTGGCAGCCAAACTGGTGCAATACCTGCAAAGCGCGCCGGTGCAGAAAGCGGTACCGACCGAAATGTGGGTTTACCCCGCCGTGAAAAACACGCCGCTGCCTGACGTGTTTAAACACGCCCGCGCGCCGCAGCACAGCGACAACCCGTCTGAAGCGGCCATCGCGAAAAACCAACGCCGCTGGGTCAGCCAATGGATACGGGTAGTATTGAAATAACCGCCGCAGCGAACAGGCCGTCTGAAAATCCGAAAACGGGTTTTCAGACGGCCTCAACCCATCAAGGAACCATCATGTCCCTTCCCGTTATCGCCGTCACCGGCGGCGAACCTGCCGGCATCGGCGCTGACATCTGCCTCGACCTTCCCGCCGCCAAACTGCCCTGCCGCCCCATCGTCCTCGCCGACATCGGCCTGCTCCGCCAACGTGCGGCGCAGTTGGGCAAAACCGTTGCCCTGCGCGACTTTTCCCCCAACCTCCCGCCGCAGCCCGGCACGCTCGACGTTTGGCACATCCCGCTGGCCGCCCCGTGCGAGGCAGGCCGTCTGAACGCCGCCAACTCGTCCTATGTGCTGCAACTGCTCGACACCGCCCATCAAGGCATTCAAAACGGCACGTTTGCCGCCATGACCACCGCCCCGCTGCACAAGGGCATCATCAACGACGCGGGCGCGGGCGGCGGATTTTTCAGCGGCCACACCGAATATCTGGCCGAAAAAAGCGGCACGCCCCGAGTCGTCATGATGCTGGCGGGCGGCGGCCTGCGCGTGGCATTGGCCACCACCCACCTGCCGCTGAAAGACGTAGCCGCCGCAATTACCCGCGAAAGCCTGCTGGAAACCGCCCGCATCCTGCACCGCGATTTACGGCACAAATTCGGCCTTGCGCACCCGCGCATCCTGGTTGCCGGCCTCAACCCGCACGCGGGCGAAGGCGGCCATTTGGGGCATGAGGAAAACGACGTCATCATCCCCGCGCTGGAAGAAATGCGCGCCGCCGGACTGGACATCCGCGGGCCGTATCCGGCCGATACGCTGTTTCAGCCGTTTATGCTGAAAGATGCCGATGCCGTGCTGGCGATGTATCACGACCAAGGCCTGCCGGTGTTGAAATACGCTTCCTTCGGCCAAGGGGTGAACATCACGCTCGGCCTGCCCTTCATCCGCACTTCGGTAGACCACGGCACGGCCCTCGATTTGGCCGGCACGGGCCGCGCCGACAGCGGCAGCCTGATGGCGGCCGTTCGGACGGCCTGCGAAATGGCGGCTGCCGGTTTGGCAGGGGATTAAGCTGCCCCGATACCGCCTTATAGTGGATTAACTTTAAACCAGTACGGCGTTGCCTCGCCGTATTATCTGTACTGTCTGCGGCTTCGTCGCCTTGTCCTGATTCAAATTTAATCCACTATATATCCGTTTGAAGCAAAGGCTTGCCCGTTGTAAGGTCGCGCGACTTTTGTCATAGTTTCGCATTTGTTTTGTCATAGGTCATGACAAAAGTCGCTCAAAAAACCTATGACAAAAGTCGCGTAAAACATATTTTACCGCCAACTAAAAAATAAGCAGACGCCTCTTGCATTATTACTAAATAGTTAGTAATATGAACCCATCGGATAGCAAATCGCACACCGAACCTCCTACGGAGCTCATTATGAACAAATCATTTATCTCAATCCCAAAAGTCAGCGGCCAAGGCAGCTATAAAGCAGCCAACGCCATGCACGTCATTTTATGGTCCCCAAATCTCCCCTACCACCACATAGTGTGGGACGGCGCGCAATACTGGATGTTTCATCCAACCGCCGGATGGGATTCCCGATGTGAATACAAAGGACATACTGATTACCTTAGGGTTCAGCCTTCCTATATGGCACTATTTTACGATGTCCCCTTTGTTGTACGGGATATTCCAGTAGAACTTGTCGATACGCATTGGCACGAATATTTGTCTGCCATTAAAGCAGACAAATAAACCACCCATCTTTATATCAATCGCCGGGGACAGCATACGCATACCCCGGGCTCCTCCGGAGATAAATCATGACCGTTAAAATCACCCGCACTGAAACCCGTATCACCGTTACCAGCGAATACAACAAAGAATTTGTCGCCCGTGCCCATAATTTGGCGGGAACATTTGACAGCGCGACCAAGTCTTGGTCGTTCGACATCCGCGACGAGGCAGATGTGCTCGAAGCCTGTTACTACTGTTACGGGGAGGACGGATATCGGCAGCATCTATGTGATGCCGATATCCGCCTGCCTAACGGCTACTACATAGATCGCGACACCATCAATTTCTTCGGGCGGCCAGTAGCCCGTGCATTTAACCGCGACAGCGGGGCAAAAATCTTTGACGGGGTAGTAATAAAGGCTGGGGGCTTTGACTCGGGTGGGTCTGCGAAGCACTGGACCACTTACGCCCAAAAAGGGACAGTCATAGTATTGAGGGACCTGTCCTTACCCTTGGTCGAAATGACCAAGGGAGAATATGGCGACGATGTAGTCGTTGAAATAATCAATCAAAATAAATCAATAATCGGTCAAGTTGATGCTGCCGATTTGAATGCTGAAAAAACCCGCCTGCTGACGCGGTTAGCTGAAATTGACAACCTGCTGGCAGGCAACTGATATGGCCACCCGCATCATATACGAGACGGCCCATGCCCTGCTGCTCGATGTGGATGGGCGGCAGGCATGGGTATCCCGCGACCAATTCAAAAACAAAGGCGGCGGCTTGGGCGAATTATCCGCTGAAATCGCCGACCGACTGGTCAGCCAACCGGCCGTATGGGTAAGCAAGGGCCGCCGGGTGGCCGGCCAACCGGGCGCACAGGTTGGCAAGGGCCGCCGGGTGGTGGACCTGGCTATATTGGCAGATGAGCTCGGTTTTACCGGCGGGCTGAAGATTGTGCCTAAGCCCAATCAGGGACATCAGGCGGCTGCCTTGGCCAAAGGGCGGCGTCCTAAGCGATGAAACAATCGCCGCTTTGCGGGAAATGGGTATAGCCTGCGAAATCTCCGAACATGCGGGCAACTACCACAGCGACAAAAAGGCTGTGGTCTTTGCCGAATATCCAGACGATGCCCCGGTAAAGGATTTCATGTTTGTCCCCAGCTGGAAACGGATGGCTGTAACCATCCTGAAAAACGACCACACCTGCAAATACATGGGCTTTAGTCAGACCAAGGAACAAACCGCAAAGCGCAAACGCGCCTTGGAACTTTACGCCAACTTATGACCATTTTTACTTGTGTAGTTACTAAATAGTTAGTAATATATGGCCATCGGATAGCACAGGAAAATGCAATGCCAATCAAAGAATACATACACGGAGACGGTAAGGATTACCAGCTGTGGGGTAATGTGGGGCGGCTGATCGTTGATCCGGCCGTCCACAAGAAGCTGGGGGTTGCCGTCAGCTCGAAAGAAAAGGACGTATGGTGGGTCAATATGACCGAAAAATCCTGCACGACAGGCTTTGCATCCGCCCGTCCCATGCAGAACGGCAATCTCCATCTGCGCTATTTTTACAGTGCGGATGATAACGCGATGGAGCTTAAAACCCTGGTTATGCGGTCGGTCAGATATGCCCGCGAACACGGGCACAAACAGATTTACACCAACCAGCCTAGGGACATGGTTTGGTTGGCAAAACTGGGTTTTAAACCCATACCGAAAGAGAAAGGGATATTTATCAAATGGGAGATGGAGTTATGAGTAGCCCAAGCCCGGTTTACAACGTAAAGGCAGTGCCGGTGGAGAAAATCCACGCCAACGCTTACAATCCCAACAGCGTGGCCCCGCCCGAAATGAAGCTGTTGGAGCTATCCATATGGGAAGACGGGTATACCATGCCCATAGTCTGTTATTACCTGCCGGAAACAGACGAGTATGAAATCGTAGACGGCTACCACCGCTACACAACCATGCTGACCAGCGAGCGCATCTACAAACGGGAAGGCGGCAAACTGCCGGTGGTAGTCATAGACAAACCGTTGCAAAACCGTATGGCATCGACCATACGGCACAACCGGGCTCGGGGAACGCACAGTATAGATTTGATGAAAAACATCGTTGCCCAATTGGTGGAAGCCGGTATGGGGGATGATTGGATACGCAAACACATCGGCATGGACGAGGACGAGCTGTTGCGCCTGAAACAAATTACAGGCATAGCCGCCCTATTTCAGGAAGCGGATTTCTCGGCCGCTTGGGTGGCTGATAAAGATGAAATTGCGGAGATGGAGGGCAAATGAACCTAAAACTGCTTAGAATGGCTATGTGCATGTCCACCGAAACGGCGGCAAGGGTATTGGCTGCCCGTCCAGATCACCCGGACGGGGTATCGGAAACTACCTGGAAAAGGTGGGAAGCGGGAAAGAAGGAGCTGCCGCCCGACATGCAGGAACACCTGCAAAAAATTGAACAAACCCTGAAAGGCATACTCGGTACAGTGGCAGAGATGCCGCGCCAAGCTGATGGATCGGGCATTGCCTATCACGGGGGACGGGTGCAATCTCCCGATCTTGCCTACCACCAGCAACTTGCCGCTACCGTTTGGGCATACGCCCTTGGCGTCAAAACCAAGGACTTGGATGATGAGTAATTCTACAACCCAGCACAGTAAGGGGTTGCGGGCGGCATCAGCCAAAGCGGCCATGCGGAAACGCCTGTCAAACCCGAATTACAAGCAAATCAGCATAGGTGGAAACAGTGAGGTTATTGAACGATTTATAGCCGCACTGGACGGTACGGGCGAAGTTGGCAGAATCAATCAACTTAAGGTTGTACTGGATAAATTGGAGGAACTTTGATTTTATAATGTTCTATGCCCAATCTGTGACAAAACCCGCGCAAAATTTAGCTTATTCATCATCTTTGTTTCAAAATAATCCCCGTTTAATAGTCTGTTAAACGGGGATTATCTTATGCCTTTAAAAGTAGTATGCCGCCCGCTGTCAGAACTTATAAATCAGGTGGTCATCGTAGCTTGAATTACGGTTGATGGTGCTGCTCACAGTCAAGGTTTGACTGCCTGCAAAACGCTCCCATCCGGGCAGGTGCAGTTCGGCTACGAGGTCAAGATAGGCAGGCAGTTCGCTGCGGGTGCTGCTGAAAAAGATAAAGGGTGGGCGCACCATTGCCATCAGGCGCAGGAACTCGACCATGCCGAAGTAGGCTGCCTTGCG
>NZ_KV790820.1:0-14371 GCF_001807735.1 Neisseria sp. HMSC31F04
GGGATTTTGGGGGGATTTTGCAAAGGTCTCTAAAATATAAAGAATCAACATGTTGCCCAAGAATACGCTCTACCCCATCGCCTGCCGTTTGATTTGCGCCGTCAGCAGGCTGCGCTTTTTCGCTGAGTTTTTTGGAGTTTTCCAAACCGGTTTTAGCGGAATCGGGAAAAACAGATACTATGTCGTACAGTACGTTTTTAGGCCGCCTGAAACACTCAAAAAACAGTATGATTCGTCTGTTTTCCGTTTGTAGGAGTCATCCATGATTGCAGCCACCATCACCATCCAAGACCAAAACCTCGCCGGCAAAGTGCTGCACGAGCTGTTTTTGAAGTTCCGAACCAACCGCATCAGCACGGCGGAGCTGATTGCCGAACGCGTGCGACAGGAAGTCGCCGCCTACAACAACCGCAGCGAAGAAGCCATGCTGCGCCACAGCCTAGTTATCCCCACTGCGCGCGGCGATATTGTGATAGACCCGCAAGGCAAAAAACACCAGCCCGTGGATGCCGAAACGCAAATCGCCATCGCGCTCAAAGCCTTTGAGCAAAACGGCTTTTTTATCCTTGCCGACAACCGCCAGCTAGAAACGCTAGACGAAACCGTGTATCTGCACGACGGCTTGATTGTGAACTTCATCAAGCTCACGCCCTTGGTGGGTGGCTAGTTTCGCCGCGCCGCCAGCCGTTTCGCTTTTCAGGCTGCCTTAACCTTAATCTTTCAGGCTGCCCTATCGCCCAACCCCATCCGCAAAGGAAAACCCCATGACCCAATATCAACTTGATAACGTCATTTCTGCCGAACAACGCGCCGAGTTTGACCAACTTCTCGTCCAAATCATTGAAGAATGGGCAGGCGAACTCAAAAACTGCCCCAGCTATGTTCCCAAAGTAGAAAAAACCAGCCCCGAAACGCGCGTAAACCTGCTGATTTTTTTGATTGAGCAAATCCGCGGTTGGAAATTGTTTAAAGAAGGCGGTCCCGCATACAAAAGCATACCCGCCGAAATGAGCTACACCAATAAAGGTACAAAGCGCTGCATCCTAGCCCAAGCCATCGCCCGTAAAAACCTGCCGATGAGCGAAGACGACATCCGCCGCATTTTTGCCGCCATGTTTGATGCCAACGGCTTAGCCGAAGACCAAGCCTATTTCTACCCCATCAAACACCTGCTCAACCAAATCAAAAAACAATATCCCAACCCATCCGAAGCACTCATAGGCAGCCTGAAAACCGCCCGCGAGCAATTCCAAAAGTTCAGCAGCCAAAGCGTGTATTTCATTTATTTCATTGATCGCACTACCGCGAGCAAAATCGTTTCCGCGTTTAACGAAATCATCAGCGAAGTAGGGCAAGCCGCATTCCCCTACGATGACAGATTCGCCGAACATGCCAACCCCCAGCTTGCCGCTTTGCCTGCGCCCGAACAAAAAACATGGGCAAAAATCATCACGCTCGCCCTATCCGCCAACGCCGCCCAGCCCTGCGCAAAATATCTGAAAGAAAGCAAAGCATTGATAGACGAATTGGGCGCGGATAAATTCAAAAAAATGCTGCACGGCTGGCTAGATTTTGCCCGCACCGCCGAAGACCGCCTAGTGTTTCCCATTGAAAACATCAACCAAACCGTGTTTAAAGGCTTGGTGTGGATGTGCGCCCATTTCCACGACAATGCCACCATCACAGCCATCGCCGATTTAGCCCTGCACAGCTACGAAAAAGTCCCCGACATCGGCGCGCGCTACCAAGCCATCGGCAACGCCTGCTTCTACACGCTGTACCGCTCCAAAGGGCTGGACGGCATCGCCCAGCTCACCCGCCTGCGTCTGCGCATCAAATTCAGCAACGCCCAAACCGCCATCAGCAAATATCTGGAAGCCGCCGCCAGCGAGCGCGGTGTGAGCCGCAATCAAATTGAAGACATGGCGGTGGACGACTTCAAGCTGCACAACCACAGCCGCGATTATGCGTTTAACGACTACACCTGCCGCTTGGCGATAACAGGCGTGGGCAAAAGCGAGTTGCAATGGTTCAAGCCCGATGGCACGCCGCAAAAAACCGTGCCCGGTTTCGTGAAAGACGACTTTGCCGCCAAGCTCAAAAAAATCAAAGCCACGCAAAAAAACCTGAACGCTCAGCTCACCGCCCAGCGCGATCGCCTAGACCAAATGCTGCGCTCCGATCAACGCATCAGCCGCGAGCACGCCGAACAGTATTACTGGCAACACGGCTTAATGTCGTATCTCACCCGCCCGCTCATCTGGCAGTTTTTCCAAAACGAAAACGATGAAAACAGCATCGCCGCCCTATGGCTTAACGGGCAATGGGTGGACGAACACGGCGCGCCGATAGACGTTTCAGGCTGCCAACAAGTTATCCTGTGGCACCCCGCGTTGGCTAACCGCCAAAGCATAGAAAACTGGCGCAATCTGCTGATGGCAAACGAAATCCGCCAGCCCATCAAGCAAGCCTTCCGCGAAATCTATTTGCTCACCGAAGCCGAAATCAACACCCGCACATACAGCAACCGCTTCGCCGCGCACATCTTGAAGCAACACCAATACATGACGCTCGCCAAAATGCGCGGCTGGAAAGGCTCGCTGGGCGGCGCATGGGACGGCGGCGACGATGCCCGCGTTACCCTAGATTTGCCCGAATACAACCTGTGCGCCGAATTTTGGGCAAACACCGTGGATGGCGACGAACAATCCTACACCGATGCAGGCATCTATTTTTACGTCAGCACCGACCAAGTGCGCTTTCATCATCTGGAAGAAAGCAACAACCCGATAGAGCTGATCAACATTCCACCGCGCGTGTTTTCCGAAGTGTTGCGCGATGTGGATTTGTTTGTTGGCGTCGCCAGCGTGGGCAACGACCCCACATGGCAAGACAACGGCGGCTCGCCGCGCTATTTCAGCTATTGGCAAAGCTATTCCTTCGGCGATTTAAGCGAAGTGGCAAAAACGCGCAAAGCCGTGCTGGAAACCCTGTTGCCGCGCCTGAAAATCGGCAAAGTGGCGCATATAGACGGCAATTTTTTGGTGGTGCAAGGCAAGCTGCGCACCTACAAAATCCACATCGGCAGCACCAACATCCTGATGCTGCCCGACGACCAATATTTGTGCATCGTACCCGACCGCAGCAAAAAAGACGTTACCGATAAGCTGTTTATCCCGTTTGAGGGCGACAACGCGCTCTCCGTGGTGCTGTCCAAAGCCATGCTGCTTGCCGACGACGACAAGATTACCGATAGCACGATTACCTCGCAGATTCAATGGTAAATTGGGACAGCCTGAAAAACGCAAATGCCTCCATCCTTGCGGTTTCAGGCTGTTTTGGAACACAGGACGCGTAGGCAGCAAATGCCCTCTACGCGCATAGGTCGGGTTCAAACCCAACATTTCGGGAATGTTTGACCGTTTTGTTGCGGTTTGAGCCGACCTGCGCTTGTTAAATATATGCTGCCGAAGGTCGTCTGAAAAAGGCAACCTGTCCTTCGGATTATCAAATTTCAGACGACCCTAAACCTTCAACAACAAGGAAAAAACCATGCTCACCACCCAAGCAGAGCAACTGATGCAACAACATAAAACTCAATTTATGCAGGACTGCGCCGAACGCGCTCCTAACCTGACCGCCTTTATCCAAGAAATATTGCAGGGCAAGCATTGGGGGTTTTCAGATGAAAACGAATCATTTGATCAGGCGGTGGCACTGATTATGGAATACGAATATCAGGATTTCTCTGTTTACGGCTGGCTGCGCAACCAAAATGGCGGCTCTTTAGGCGACGGCATCATAGACTTCCCCAAAGAATGCTTGCCCAAATTTGATGCAGATGTGGAAGACGAGATATACGGCTTGGAACAAGACGAAGAAGAAGAAGATGGAGAAGAAGATGGAGAAGAAGATGGAGAAGAAGATGACGAAGAAGAAGTATGGGACGCTATAGATGATTTTTACAGCGGGCTACACGAATATTTCAGCCGCTGGTTTGCGGGCTGCTTCCGAACCGCCGCGCAAAACACCGCCTCCACCCTGCCCGCCTATTTTTCTGTACACGACACCAACAGCTACACCAATCTTGCCACCATGCAGAAGGAGCTTTGCGACGATATTGCCGAAAAATTCGGCTGGGCATCGTTTTGGCAAGATTAGGCAACGTCCCATAACCCAAAGGTCGTCTGAAAACTCAGCTTCAATACAATAAAACAGATTTCCCGAAGAAAGCATAGGTTGTTTTCCCATCCAACCCAACAACAGACCACCCATGAAGTTTCTCAAAAAACTATGCGAACGAATTCTTGACTGGCTCGTCACTAGCAACATGATAGGCTATGTGATATTGCTAGTTATCGCCACTGTTCTCGGACTGATGTACGGTGGAGAAATAATTCTGGATAAAGCCCTTGGCCACATTGATACACCTTGGCTCCCTATTATCGGCTTCTGTTTGGCATTGACTACGCTCTTCGCAATTTGGTTTATCGAAGAAGATTTAACCGAGCAGACGATGGAATTCAAACGGCGCGACAAATATCTGTGCGGTGCAATCGGCGGTTTGGTCAGCGCGCTACTGATTAAATGGACGTGGCAGGCAGCCTTGATGGGATTGTCGATAGGCATACTGCTGGCGGCGTTGATGAGATGGTTGAAATATGTAATGCGGTATATATAAATTGGTCCAAGCATCCCTTTTCAGACGACCCTTTACACCCAATCCTTTGAAATTTATCAAAAAACTGCATAACCGATTTTAGGATTGGTTTCCTATCCTTGCCGCAGGCATACTGCTACCGAACAATCGTCATGATAGGGAACCCTTTTTACTGCACGGCGCAAGGCTTCCAACTTATCGGGCAAAGACGGGGAAGCGTTCCATAATGTTTCCAAGCGTTCATGGGATAGCGCGTCGTGCAGACCGTCGGAACAAACCAAAACTGCCTCGCCTCTTTGCAAGATCAAAGAATCGGTAAAAATTTTAAAATGGGTTTCTTCATTATCCGCTATCAGGCAGTGCGCCAAAGCATAGTACATATCGGCGTATTCGGTATCTGCCCTCGCTTCTCCCTGCTCGATTAAATCCGCCAACACAGTGTGGTCATGGCTTACCTGCCGCCAACGCCCCTCTGCCGATATATGGTAAACGCGGCTGTCGCCGACATTGCAGATGCGGCACAAACCGTCCGCCCCGACGACTACCGAAGCGAAAGTCGAGGACGCGCCAAAATATTCATCGGCAAGCATGTCGCAGAAGCTGCCGTGCAGCCTTCGCAGGAAACGCCCTTCTGCATCGCCCTCGCGCACGAAGGCGTCCAACCAAAACCGGCTGGCGAGATGCGCGGCGGGGCTGCTGGATACACCGTCTGCCACTGCCAGCCGCACGGCATCGTCCGCCTCGGACACACGGGTTTTGTGCAGCCTGACCTGACGCACCACCGCACCGTCAAACAAAGCATCCTGATTGCGTGCTTTGCCGGCACCGACCATTTGAAAATAAGCAAGCTGAAACATGGTAATCCTGACAATCCGATCCTGATTTAAATAAACCTACTTCGGCGCTTTTCGCAAAAACGAACTTCATCGTAAAGCCCCTTGTTTATCAGCGACAGTATATATCAATCATGCTGATGCACTTAACCGGCTGAAATTTCTGACGACAGGTCGTCTGAAAACGCAGAAACCCATTTTTCAGACGACCTGACTTTGCCAAAGCAATTGATTTTATGTAAACTGAAAACTTCTTGTCGGAGTGCTGCTTGTTCCCGCAAACAGCTGAGACCGCGCCAGCGGAATCCGTAGAACCTGTCGGGGTAATGCCTGCGTAGGAAACAAGCTGTCAAACGCCTTTTCAGGCTTCCGTTCCCTTTCCCGCATTTCCCGCCATTCGGTGGATTCCGCTTCCGTCTTGTCTTTCGTCTTTCCGACTGCCCAAATACTGCGAAGGAATCCACCATGCCCCGTATCGCCATTCTCGGCGGCGGCCTCTGCGGCCGTCTGACTGCCTTACAGCTTGCAGAACAAGGTTTATCGGTTGCCCTCTTTGACAAAGGCGGGCGCAAAGGCGAAAACGCCGCCGCTTATGTTGCCGCCGCCATGCTCGCGCCTGCTGCGGAAGCGGTCGAAGCTACGCCTGAAGTCATCAAACTGGGCAGACAGAGCATTCCACTTTGGCGCAACATCAGAGGTCGTCTGAAAACACTGACCATGATGCAAGAAAACGGCAGCCTGATTGTGTGGCACGGTCAGGACAAGCCATTATCCGGCGAGTTCGTGCGCCATCTCAAACGCGGCGGCGTGGCGGATGACGAAATCGTCCGTTGGCATGCCGATGAAATTGCCGAACGCGAACCGCAACTCGGCGGACGTTTTTCAGACGGCATCTACCTGCCGACCGAAGGTCAGCTCGACGGGCGGCAGATGCTGTCTGCGCTTGCCGACGCTTTGGACGGGCTGAACGTCCCTTGCCATTGGGAATACGAATGCACCTCCAACGACCTGCAAGCCCAATACGACTGGCTGATCGACTGTCGCGGCTACGGCGCAAAAACTGCATGGAACCAACCTCCCGAACACACCAGCACCTTGCGTGGCATACGCGGCGAAGTGGCGCGGGTTTACACACCTGAAATCACGCTCAACCGCCCCGTGCGCCTGCTCCATCCGCGTTACCCGCTCTACATCGCCCCGAAAGAAAACCACGTTTTCGTTATCGGCGCGACCCAAATCGAAAGCGAAAGCCAAGCCCCCGCCAGCGTACGTTCCGGGCTGGAACTCTTGTCCGCGCTCTATGCAGTCCACCCCGCTTTTGGCGAAGCCGACATCCTCGAAATCGCCACCGGCCTGCGCCCCACGCTCAACCACCACAACCCCGAAATCCGTTACAGCCGCGCCCGACGCCTGATTGAAATCAACGGCCTTTTCCGGCACGGCTTCATGATTTCCCCCGCGGTAACCGCCGCCGCCGTCAGATTGGCAGTGGCACTGTTTGACGGGAAAGACGCGCCCGAACGTGATGAAGAAAGCGGTTTGGCGTATATTGAAAAATAAGTTTGAGGTCGTCTGAAAACGCCGCGCTATCAGTTTTATAAAGGTAACAATATGAATTTAGAAACCAAAATTCCGCCGCCGGCGATATGTTTTATTTGTGCGTTGTTGATGTACATCTCTGCACAAGTGTCGGCTTTGGCCGGCATACTGCCGCGCTTTCCTATATTGCTGTCGGTTGTTTTGATGGTATTTGGGACGGCGTTGGGCGTATTAGGTGTGTGGGCGTTTCGCCGTGTGCGCACGACTGTCAGCCCGTTCACCCCCGAACAAACCGAACACTTTGTTTCAGACGGCGTGTACCGTTTCAGCCGTAACCCGATGTATGCGGGTATGGGCTGCTGGCTGGTTGCATGGGCGGGCTATTTGGCACACCAGCTGCCGTGGTTGTTTTTGGCTGCATTTGTTGCCTATATGACACGCTTTCAAATCATGCCCGAAGAACGCGTTTTGGCGCAGAAATTCGGTGCAGAGTACGAGTCTTACTGCCGACGCGTCCGCCGTTGGTTATAAAAGCTGGAGCTTCCCATCAAGTATCATCCGTCTTCTGCTTTACGGCATGAATGTGAGTACTCGATGTTTTCAGACGACCCCATTAGATGGCTATACCAAGCTGCTCACTTTAACTTAAACAATAAAACAAAAGGGAAACGTCATGATTGAACAAGCAATAGGAAACCTGTCAGGTATCTTTTGGATTTTCCTGCTCGTCATTCCCCTGCTTTTTTTGAAAGCTCTGCTCCAAAACCCCAAAGTAAAAGAGCGCATAGGCGAACGGACAGTCCGTTCTGTAATCGGAAAAGATTTGGACGAAGAAACCTATATAGAATTTCACGATTTGATTATTCCGTCCCGCAGCGGCACGACGCAAATCGACCATATCTATGTTTCGGTTTTCGGGATATTTGTCATAGAAACCAAAAATTACACAGGTTGGATTTTCGGCAGCGAGAAGCAATCGAAATGGACTCAAGTCGTCTATAAGCAGAAACACTACTTTCAAAATCCGTTGCGCCAGAATTACGCACACATCAAGGCATTATCCGAACTGCTGCAACTGCCGGAAGAAAAATTTCATTCGATGGTGGTTTTTCTCGGTGATTGTGAATTGAAAACGCAAATGCCGCCGAATGTCTGCCGTATCAGACAGGCAGCATCCTATATCAGACGTTTTCAGACGACCTTATTGCTGCCACAGGAAATAGAAGCGGCAACTGCCGTGCTGTCTTCAAACGAATACCAAGCCGATGGCAAAAAACTGCGGGCGCATACCGAGCGCCTGCAAGAACGCCATCAGCGATAACTTAAAAGGACACCCCATGACCTTCCCGCCCCTAAAATCCCCGCCCAAATTCTACGCCGTTGTTCCCACCGCCGATTGGGTCGAGCGCATGGTCAAAGCAGGTGCCGACACGGTGCAACTGCGCTGCAAAACCCTGCACGGCGATGAATTGAAACGCGAAATCGTCCGTTGCGTCGCCGCCTGCCAAGGCAGCCGTACCCAGCTTTTCATCAACGACCACTGGCGCGAAGCGATTGCTGCAGGTGCATACGGCGTACATCTTGGGCAGGAAGACATGGACACCGCCGACCTCGCCGCTATCGCCACCGCTGGTTTGCGCTTGGGTTTGAGTACGCACTCCGTCGCCGAACTCGACCGCGCTTTGTCCGTACATCCCAGCTATGTGGCCAGCGGAGCGATTTTCCCGACTACGACCAAACAAATGCCGACCGCCCCGCAAGGCTTGGACAAACTGCGCGAATATGTCAAACAGGCAGGCGGCACGCCCGTCGTCGCCATCGGCGGCATCGATTTGAACAACGCCCGAACCGTACTTGCCACCGGCGTTTCCTCACTCGCCGTCGTCCGTGCCGTTACCGAAGCGGAAAATCCCGAAGCCGTGGTTAAAGCGTTTCAGGCTTTGTGGAATGAATGAGGCCGTCTGAAAACCCAATTTCAGACGGCCTGAGAAAGCGAAAAAGATTCGATTTACCGTGCAGGCAAAACTTAGCCCGCTATAAATACAGAAATATCGAGAAACCATGAACATCATCTTAAACGGCGAACCCGCCGAACTTCACGGCAAAACCGTTGCCGACCTCATCGCCCAAACCGCGCCGCAAAAGCCCTTTGCTGTGGCGGTGAATACCGGATTTGTCGCCAAAGGCGCGTATGCGGAAACGGTTTTGAACGAAAACGACAAAGTCGATATTGTGCGGCCGGTGGTCGGCGGCTAGGCGGTTTTGCCTTTTCAGACGACCCCTGTCCCAAAAACAACGTTATAGTGGATTAACAAAAATCAGGACAAGGCGACGAAGCCGCAGACAGTACAAATAGTACGGAACCGATTCACTTGGTGCTTCAGCACCTTAGAGAATCGTTCTCTTTGAGCTAAGGCGAGGCAACGCCGTACTGGTTTAAAGTTAATCCACTATACAAAGGAACCCATCATGCTCACCCTATACGGAGAAACTTTCCCTTCACGGCTGCTGCTCGGCACGGCTGCCTACCCGACGCCTGAAATCCTCAAACAATCCATCCAAACCGCCCGGCCTGCGATGATTACCGTCTCGCTGCGCCGCGCGGGAAGCGGCGGCGAGGCACACGGTCAGGGATTTTGGTCGCTATTGGAAGAAAGCGGCGTGCCCGTGCTGCCGAACACAGCAGGCTGCCAAAGCGTGCAGGAAGCGGTAACGACGGCGCAGATGGCGCGGGAAGTGTTTGAAACCGATTGGATCAAACTCGAACTCATCGGCGATGACGACACCTTGCAACCCGACGTGTTCCAACTCGTCGAAGCGGCGGAAATCCTGATTAAAGACGGCTTCAAAGTGCTGCCTTATTGCACCGAAGACCTGATTGCCTGCCGCCGCCTGCTCGACGCGGGCTGTCAAGCGTTGATGCCGTGGGCGGCGCCGATCGGCACAGGTTTGGGCGCGGTTCACGCCTATGCGCTGAACGTCCTGCGCGAACGCCTGCCCGTCACGCCGCTGATTATCGACGCGGGCTTGGGTTTGCCCTCGCAGGCTGCACAAGTGATGGAATGGGGTTTTGACGGCGTATTGCTGAACACCGCCGTTTCCCGCAGCGGCGACCCCGTCAACATGGCGCGCGCCTTTGCACTCGCCGTCGAATCCGGACGGCTGGCATTTGAAGCCGAACCGGTCGAAGCGCGAACCAAAGCCCAAGCCAGTACGCCGACCGTAGGGCAGCCGTTTTGGCATTCGGCGGAATATTAAACTTGCCTTCATCATCAGGAAGGCCGTCTGAAAACCGTATTTCAGGCTTTCAGACGGCCTTTTTTTGTCAGCGGCCGCTTATTTGCGCCACACCTCGGCAAAGGCATCGGCCACATAACCGACGTTCGATTCGTTCAATCCCGCCACGCACATCCGTCCGGAAGCAAGCAGGTAAACGGCAAACCCTTCCTGCAAACGCCGTACTTGTTCGGGCGAAAAGCCCGTGTAGCCGAACATGCCGCGCTGTTTGAGGAAATAGGAAAAATCGCCCTCCGGCAGCTTGCGGCCCAATTCATCAAACAAACGCTGCCGCATGGCTTTGATGCGCTCCCGCATCTGCGTAACCTCTTCCTGCCAGCCGGCAAAAAGTTCGGGCGTATCCATCACCGCCGCCGCGACAAACGCGCCGTGCGCCGGCGGGCTTGAGTAAATCCGGCGCACGCCGAATTTCAACTGGCCGAACACCAGCTCCGCTTCGTGCCGCGTCGGGCACACCACGCTCAACCCGCCTATCCTCTCGCCGTAAAGCGACAGGTTTTTCGAAAACGAATTGGCTGCAAACAGCGGCAGGCCGATTTCCGCCGCCCGCCGGATGGCGTAGGCATCCTGTTCGAAACCGTCGCCGAAGCCCTGATAGGCAATGTCCATAAACGGAATCAGGCCGTTTGCCCGTATCACTTCCAGCACCTTGTCCCATTGCCCGCAATCCAAATCCACGCCGGTCGGATTGTGGCAGCACGGATGCAGCACCAACACACTGTTGCGCGGCAGGGCGGCAAAAAAGGCCAGCATTTCGTCAAATTTCAGCCCACCTGTCGCCGGGTCGTAATAAGGGTAAACGCCGACTTCGAAACCCGCGCCCTGGAAAATGCCTTTATGGTTGTCCCAAGTCGGATCGCTGACATAAACCTTGGCCTCGGAAAACCAGCGGGCAAGGAAATCCGCACCGATTTTCAGCGCGCCCGAACCGCCCAAAGTTTGGATGGTGGCAATCCGCCCTTCCTGCAAAGCGGGATGCGCCGCGCCGAACAGCAGCCTTTGCACGCCGTGCCGGAAGGCCTCCAAACCTTCCATCGGAAGATAGGAGCGGGGTTGCGCCACGGCCGCACGGGCAACCTCCGCCGTCCGTACCGACGACAAGACGGGCAGCCGCCCCGCCTCGTCCAAATAAATACCGATACCGAGATTGACCTTTTCCGGCCGTTTGTCGGCCTGAAAAGTCTCTACCAGGCTCAAAATCGGATCGCCGGGATAAAATTCGACGTGTTGGAACATATTTTTCTCCTGACTCTGTGTTTTGTTGGTTGGATACCCGATTCTACCGCATCGCCCCGTCCGAGCGTACTGTCCGCATAGTACACGCATCCTCCCCGAATATAGACAAAACAGCGCGCCCGTAAAAATAAAAGGCCGTCTGAAAACCGTATTTCAGGCTTTCAGACGGTCTTTGCGGCCATACTGCAAACGCGCCGCATCCGCCGCCCGATATGCGCCTGCATCATCGGCCGGGTTGGGAAACGGCGGGCAGGCTACCCGAAAATGGCTCGGTGTACAAAGGGCGGGAAGGATGGCTGCCGGACGGAGAGGCCGTCTGAAAGAAAAACGGCGGCGGCAAAATGCTATAATGCCGCCCGACCAAACAACCCGCAAAACCGCCATGCAGCCCGATTTTTCCCGCCCTGTGCTGGCCGTCGATACAGGCACTTCCTTCCTTTCCCTCGCCCTGCAAACCGACGGCCGCATCCTGTCGTGCCACACCGATGCCAGCAACAAACAGTCCGACCTCATCCTGCCGCAAATCGGCGGGCTGTTCGCCGAAGCAGGCATTACCGCCGCCGATTTGGGCGCGGTGGTCTATAACTGCGGTCCGGGCGCGTTTACTGGCCTGCGAATCGGCATCGGCGTGGCGCAGGGTCTGGCCGCGCCGTTCGGCACGCCGCTTATCGGCATTCCGTCGCTTGATGCGGCGGCCTACCTGGTGCAAGGGCACGGCGTGCTGGCCGCCGCCGACGCGCGGATGGGCGAAGTCTTCTACGCCTGGTTCGACACCGCAAACCGCCGCCGCCTCAGCCCCTACCGCGTCGGCCGCGCCGCCGGAATTTCCGTGCCGGAAGGCACTGTTTTTTCAGACGGCATCGGCAACGCTTTCGCCCTGAACGACCCGCCGCCTTTCCCAGGCTTGCCCGCCATGCCGACCGCCGCCGACTACCTCGCATTGGCCGCCACGGGCCGCTATCCCGCCGCCGATGCCGCCCATGCCGAACTACTGTATGTCCGCGACAAAATTGCCCTGACCGCCGCCGAGCAGGCCGCGCGGCGGGCGATGGGGGAACAGGCGTGAACATCCGCCCCGCGACATCCGCCGATTGCGCCGCGCTGGCCGCCATCGACCGTGCGGGCAATCCCGCGCCGTGGTCGGCCGCCCAGTTTCAGACGGCCTTAAACAGCCGTTTCGACACCGTCCTGCTGGCCGAACATCAAGGCCGGCCGGCGGCTTTTATCGTTTGGCAGACCGTGGCCGGCGAATCCGAGCTGCACCTCATCGCCACCGCACCCGAAAGCCGCCGCCTCGGCCTGGCCGCCGCCCTGATGCAGTGCTGGTTCGAGGCTGCCGCCGCGCAATCGGTACGGCGGCTGCTGTTGGAAGTCCGCGCCGCCAACCTACCCGCGCAAAACCTTTACCGCTGGCACGGCTTTACCGAATGTGGCCGCCGCCGCGACTACTATTCCCTGCCCGACGGCACGCGGGAAGATGCCGTATTGATGGAGAAACCATGTTAGAAAGCCGCTACCTGCACCTGCACGAAGCCCTCGGCTTGGGGCCGATGTGGCTGAAACAGGGCGCGCGCCTGCTGCCGCCGCCCGCCGAAGGGCAGGACGGCCGTTTTCAGACGGCCTCGGATACCGCCCCGACGGTTCGCACGGCCCCGCAGCCGGAGGCCGCCGTCCACGAGGATGCAAAACAGCCGTCAGGCAACGCCCATGCCGCCACCCTGGCCGCCATCGGCGGCGCGTCCCGAAGGCAAAGCCGCGAACCGTCCGTACCGAAGCCCGCAGAGCCTGCCGCAAATGCTGCAAACACCCTTTCCGACACCTTGCAAGACGGCGTCATCCCGCAAACGCAGGCCGACGCCGCCCGCCTGTTGGCCGTCAGCATCTGCCCCGCCCCCGCCGACTTGGCCGCAGGCCGCCTGTTCAGCGGTGCGGACGGCGTATTGCTCGACAACATGCTTGCCGCCATCGGCCTAACCGCCGCCGACTGCCGCCGCACCAGCTGGCTGCCGTCGGTGGAATTTTCCCCCGATGCCGCCCGATTGCAGGCCGCCGCCGAACGGATGCGCCACGAAGCGGCTTCCGGCCGCATCCGCGCCGTCCTGCTGCTCGGCCAGTTTTTCGAACAGCCGGAAAACGCCGAAGCCGTCGCCGCGACCTTCGGCAACCTGCCCGTATTCACCGTCCCCCATCCCGCGCGTATGTTGCGCCAGCCGCAGCTGAAAGCCCGTGCGTGGACTGAATTGAAACGTCTGCGGCAATATTTGGAGGCCGTCTGAAAGCATAAAGGCCGTCCGAACAATTTTCAGACGGCCTTTATCATGCTGCCGACACTGTCGCCCGCCCGTTTTTCGGCGTACCATTCCCTCTGCCGGAACATACCGGCCATTATTCGACAAACCAGGAGAACCTGATGAAAAAAGCCTTATTCCTTGCCCTATGCGGCCTGTTTGCCGCCGCTGCCCACGCGGGTTGCACCGAAAGCGGCCAGCAGTGCGTGCACTACAAAAACGGCAACGTCGCCGGAGAAGGGGCGTGCTCGGTGAAAAAATGCCAAACCCCGACCGGCAGCAGCCTGAGCTGGAAACAGAAAAACGGCCCGGCCGTTTCGGTGGAAACCGACGCGAAAAGCGGCAAAACGCTGGTGAATAAAAAACCGGGCGGACAAGTGAAAAACGGCAACGCCGCCAGCATGGGGCTGACCTGCTACGCCGCAGATGCCAATAAAAACGAACAGTTCTGCGCCACCAGTTATTGATAAGCCGCAGTTTGACGACAGGCCGAGACCTTTGCAAAATTCCCCAAAATC
>NZ_KV790821.1:0-15372 GCF_001807735.1 Neisseria sp. HMSC31F04
TTCATTACCCGCAGCATTTGTTTTTATTCAATTTGAAAACTATTCCCGCTGGATTGACTTGGCTGACAAGCAGCGTGAAAAGTCTAAAATCGAGTAGCTTTTTGATGGAAAATGTGCCAATAGTGTGCCAAAAAACACAGAAATGAAGATAAGTATAGGATACTTATCGGATATCTTGGTGGAGGCAGGGTCTACTAAAATAATACCCAAAGGAATCTAATTTTATTTTATTTAAATAATTTAATTATTTAAAATCAAAATATTAAATTAATTACTATCTGATATTTTCTAATTCTATCTAAACAAATCCTCAAATAAATGGCATACTTAATGGCATACCAATATTAACACAAACGGAAATACTCATGGCAATCCTGACAGATACCAAAGCTAGAAATCTTCGCCCTGATTCGCCAGCCATTTCCCACGGCGGGGTCGCAGGATTAACTTTACATCCCAGTTCTACAAAAGGTCGTGTTAAATGGGTTTATCGCTATGTAAGCCCTGTTACCAAGAAACGTAGAAATGCTGGTATGGGTACATATCCTGAAATTAGTATTGCAGAAGCAGGAAAATTGGCGCAAGCAATGCGCGATTTAGTTAAGCAAGGTTTAGATCCATTAGAAGAAAGAGCAAAGCGAAATACTGAAAATCAGCTTAAAAACAATATTCCTACATTCCAGCAAGCAGCATTGGCTGTTCACACCAGTTTGCTACCAAGCTGGAAAAATAAGCGTCATCAAGATGAGTGGCTATCCTCCTTGCATCGATATATTTTTGATGTTATTGGGAAAATTAAGGTTTCTGATATTCAACCTATTGATATTGCAAATATTTTAAAACCTATTTGGCTAGAAAAATATGAAACAGCAAGTAGAATTAAGCAGAGAATTCATGCTGTTATGGCATGGAGTTGGGCGCATGGTTTTACTCAATCCAATCCAGTTGATATTGTTGATAAATTATTACCGCCTCTACCTAGTAAAATTATTCGCGTGCAGCATTTACCAGCAATGCCATGGAAAGAGATACCTAAATTTATTAATAATATTAGTAATAAGAACCATTATGATACAAGTAGGGCAATTATACTATTTATTATATTAACTGCTTGCCGTTCAGGTGAAGCGCGTGGTATGCAATGGTCGGAAATAGATTGGCAAAATAATGTTTGGACTATTCCTGCTGACCGCATGAAAACTAATATAATTCATCGCGTTCCATTATGCACTCACGCGATAGAATTATTAAATTCCATTCGTGGGCTTCATGATACATTGGTATTTCCATCACCAAGAAAGCAAACAATTCTATCTGATACTGTTATGACAATGTTTCTGCGCAAGCACAACGCCCCTAGCGACACACCCAACAGAGTAGCTACTGCACACGGTTTTCGTTCCAGCTTTCGTGATTGGTGTAGCGAACAAGGTTATGCACGAGATTTGGCTGAACGTGCTTTGGCTCATACTGTCGCCAATCAAGTTGAAGCAGCTTATCATCGTACGGATTTGTTGGAGCAACGTAGACCAATGATGCAAGCATGGGCGGATTTTGTTATGGGCGAAATACAGCAACCTGAAAAAACATAAAACATCAAAACCAAAGCTACTGGCACAAAACCAGTAGCTTTGGTTTATCTTTAATGCACACTCATCAAAACGAATACCCCACCTGAAACCCTGTTACCCATTTCTTCGTCTGAAAATACTTAGGTTTTTCCACCGCACGACTGGCAAACAAATCATAGTGCAAATTCCCACCTGCTCTCATTTGCCCACGCACACCAACCGTTGCACCGGCCAAAGTTTGTCCTAACAACCATTTTGCCGATTGTCCCGAAACATGTCCCACATCTGCACCTAAATACAGTTGATGTCCTTGTTTAAACTGCCAGCTCAAATCATTGCGCCAATACCAGCCGCGTTCCGCAGCCAAGCTCATTTCGCCATCAAAACCGCGCACGGTGTGGCGTCCGCCAATGGCGATTTTATCTTGCGGCGTTAACGGCGTTTTATTCCATTGTGCTTGAATCGTGGTGTCATAAGCAAAAGATTGTTTGCCGATTTGAAATGGGATATTCACATCCGCATTGGCTGTCCAAATCTTCATACGCGAAGTGCCTTCACCAACTGCTTCTTCGGGAGCACGCAAAGCATCACTCATACCCGTCCCACGTTTATAAGCAATCTTAAATTGAGCCGTACTGTTGCCAATGTATTCTTTATGGCTTAACTCGGCTAACCAACCTGCCGTTCTACGGCGTTGCACCGTAATCTCCGCATCGTCAATATAGCTTTGTGTTTCGCGTGTCCATAATTTCGCACCAACATGTGTTTTGCGTTTGGCATCGCGGTAGATTAGGCGGTTGAAACCCAAATCGGTGTTGTAACTTTTACCGTTGTAATCATACGCTGCACTTAATCCTGCTACGGCTTGATGATAGCGGTAGCCGCTGTGATTGAATACCCATGTCCATTTGCCAAACGGCACAGAGTAATGCAGCGCATAATTGTGTGTACCACCTTTTTTCAGGCTGCCTGAACTGTCTGTTTCATCGGGAACATTACCAATGGAACGTCCATAGTTCACATAAAACAAATCGCTTAATCCCAATGGATTATCCGCCGAGAAAGTAACATTGCCTTGATATTTACCTGTTGCCTTTGTACCCGAATCATCCATCCCCACACTCAAACGATAAGGCACCAATCTTTGCTGCCATTTCACCAGTACCGTACTTTGATTGGGTACCCCCTCCACAGGCACAATTTGAATATCTGCTTCCACTGTTGGAATACGCTTTAAATTCTCCAAACCCTGTTCCAAATCGCGCAAATTCAAGATGCCGTCTGAACGCGTGGGAAATTCATTTTGAAACGCCGCAATGCGTCCAGCATGGGTTTGATTCGCTTGCGACATATCCACTTCAACGTTTTTAAGATAACCTGCCAACACCGTTAAAACCAGCTTACCGCTGTTTAAATCCTGTGGCGCAGCCAAAATGCGCGTGGTGGTGTAACCCCGTCCAATCAAAATATTTTGCGTAACCGTCATAATGTGATTGATGTCGCCTGCATTCAAACACTTGCCAGCCTGAAAACCCGTTTCGCGCAAGGCACGTTTTAGGGCAAACTGAAACCGAGCATGGTGTTCGCCTTCCAACACCACTTCGTTAATGGCAAAACACGGTTGGCTGCTGTCATCGCCCATCAACGGATTAACCGTTTCCCCCGTGTTTTTTTGATGCAAACGCACATCGCTTTCAGGCTGCATGGTTTGGCGCAACTGCTCTTCGCGTTGGCGTTGCTGAATATCTTGCTGCATACGGATTTCGGCAGGGTTGGGGGCGGCCAACAAAGTAGCAGGAGCGATGATACCTGCCGATAAGCAGCACCAAGACAAAAAGCGAATATTAGGCAAATAGGATAAAGGAAGTTTCATGGCATGGTCGCAAAATCAATAAAATCATCAATGGGTATTCAATACACGATTGCATCAAGTTTTAAAAGTTAAAATTCTTAAACCCTCATCGCTCCCTTTATGATACAAGGCGCGTACTGTCGTACTAGGAAATAACTGGCGCACAGCTGAGCGCATTTGATGACTGTGTCCCAATGGCGCAAACCATTGAATCAGCCAAATATTGTCGCCACAGTTCCAATCGCTGTTGTCGCGCAAATGGCGGTCAGATTCTAAATAATGCGCCTGCGCTACTTCATCAAAATAAGCCCATGAGATATAACCGATTGGTTGGGTACCCTTGCAAAACAAAGCGAACTGCCCGTTTTTTAACACAGGCAATATATACGTCATCATCTCCACAATAGGTACTTGGCGATGCGTAGGCGACTGATACCATAGCCAAGTGATGGCACCGAGTGCTTCGCTTTCGTTCCATTGTTCATTGGGGTAGAGTTTAGGGGAGATGATGTTTAAGGGTGGAGTGATGGGCATATTTTAAGTTAGGGTTGGTGTTGGTTAAAACAAAAAATGGTTTCAGCCTGAAATGAAATATTTCACGTTAAAACATAGTTTTAGCACATGAGACTGAACTGCGTGGGCAACGAGTTGCCCACCCTACCATTTAACATTTTATGTTAATTGCACAGGCTACGCTGGCTAAGGCTAAATCTCCCATCAGGGCTGCCCATTGTGCAGTATCTTTATCCATGCCTAGAGTTTGCAATCAGAGCTAATTTTTCTAGTTCAGAGTCCGAACCTTTAACATAAAAAGTCACAAAAGTTGTAGGACCTCTTGTAAATGAATTGCTATCAGATACTTGATATGGTTCAACCATAGTCGGTATTTCAGAGAATATCCTTTGCACTCTTTCTCTATTATCCGTTTTGTAACCTAATTTACCTTCTTGTTGAGCTTCTGTTATCAATAATGCAAAACAAATCCCAAACATAATTACCATACAACCAAATATGGTATTTAGATTTTTATTGATAAGATGGAATGGCATTAAATGAATCTCCAATACTAGGTAAGTTTGCAGGAATAAATCGTTGAATATTGCTAGAGGTTGCCCTGTTTTTTTGATCTACGGAGGCATACCACATAATCAATTGCGCCTAAGCCACATGACAAAACCATCACTACCTAATAAAGATTAACACATTTAATTAGGATATATACCTTCTATATAATCCTTATTTAAATAAAAACTCTTATAAAAATCTGTGTTATCTGTCGGGATTGAAAAAAAGATTTTATCTTTCTCATCAGGTTTAAATTTGTTATCAATATTAAAAAGAGAATAAGGATTACAATGAGTTCGACATACTAATGGTAAAAATTTATATCTTGGATCATGAAATATTCGATATTTATCAGGATCGAAAGATGCTAAAAATTCATCAATATTGGTACTAGATATTTTGTCATCACTAATAAACATCGCTAGAGATAGGTGACTTTGATTTTCCATTTGTTGATTAGTAAAGGATATAAATACTAACTTGCCATTATCAAACCACATAGATTTATAGTTATTGCCTTTGGGAGAATAAATTCTAGCAGCACATACCATAGATCTATCTTTACAGTCGTTATATTGAGTTTCATCAAACTCAACTGCATGGCACAATAAAGGCAATAGAAAAAACAGGGTTATTAATTTATTACTATACATAAGACGGCTTTCTATTTATTCGATAATAAATCTAGTTTTCAATATTTGATTTTGTTCTGGATTAGTGTACATAATAAATTTTACTGCTCCAAAATCTGACATTAAACCCACAACCTTTCCATTTTCTGTATAATTTTCAGGCTTATCTGCACTAATAATTTTATCTTTTAGGTGTGGGAATTTTTCTTTTAGAATATCACTCTGTACATTCATCCCTTTTTTATAAATATTATCTGAGAACATATTTAGTATGGTATGGTATTGAAATGCTAAATTTGCATCTTGCAGCAAATTATGCTCTTCAGATGTCAAATTTTGACCTTGTAGTTCTTTGAACTTTATAGGTGTTACATCTGTTAAAAAATCTTTTAAACGATTATATCGATATTTATGTAAGATTGAATTTAGTTCTGTTTCCGCTTTATCAAATTCTTCACTATTTTGGGTATAATTTTGAGAATTTAAACGTTCAACTATAGGTTGTGTAATAAGTAAACGATTTGCTAAATGCTGATATTCTTTATTTGTTTGAGCATTATCATTCATGTTTGGTGTATTAAAATCACTTGGATCCCAAATCATTTTGGCATATGAATCAACATATAGTGTCGGATTATCTGTAATAGGAAATTTATTTTCATCAGGGTTTTTCATGCTACTAATTAAAAGATTTTCAAATACAGTTTTTCCTTGTAAAACAATTGGCGCTCCTGTTTCATCAGATACCAAAGTTAATACACCATCTAAATTTTCATAATGATAACCATCAATGACTAATCTATTGTTTTCATCAACTTTCAATTTTAAATTTGGAGTAGAGGGTGCGATGATATTAATAAATTGCATTGCGTCATTTTTGTTTGGGAAAGAAATATAATTATTCTCCACTGCGCTCTGTGTATTCAGGCTACCTTGTGCTGCGTTTGTTGCGCTGTTTCCGATTGCCGCCCCCGTAGCCGTTCCCAACAGATTTGTAATCGCGGTTACAGTCTCTTTCTGCTCCGCCGTCAGTTTGCTGCCATCTTGCTCATTGTAGAGGTAGTTACTGATAATCGGCGCAGCAGCCTCCGCCCCACCTGCGCTAATCGCACCTGCTAGGGCGTTATTGTCTCCTGCCGCTGCAACAGCCGCTCCTAATACCGCATGGGCAAGGATATGTGCAGGTGTGCCTTCTGCATTGTGTTTTTTGAATTGTTGTCCAATTTCATATGACAATGCTGGTGATGCAGTTGCGGCTACTATGCCCGTTGTGCTTTGGGTCGGCGCACTTAAGCCTGCGGCGATGCTGTTGAGTAGCACTTGTCCTCGTTGCCAATTTTTCACTTGGGTGTCGTAGTCGCTTTGACTTATCTCGCCTTTTTCTAGTTGTGCTTTGAGTTGGTCAAGGTGTTGGTTAATTTCGGTATTAGCAGCCTGAACGTTTTGGTTGAAACTTTGGCTAACGGTTCTTTGTAAATCCAACTCGCTTTGCACTCTATCTTGGTCAAACACGTTTTTCAGGCTGCCTGAAAGTGGATTAACAGCGAAAAAGAGAACGCGTGGGTGCGAGCATCCACGCTTGCTATCATACAGGCTATGCTGACTCAATGCTCTTATTCTAGAAAATCTTCAAAATTTTTTTGAATAGCTGTATTAATATCTCCATACCAATCTAAATAAAATTCTGTTAATTCAGAATAAAGTAACTCATGAAATAAATTTTCATAGTCATTAAATGGTACTGCTACATTTTCATATAAAAAATGAATAGCAACAACAGAAAATAACTTGTCTTTTATGTCATATAAAGCGTAAATTATGATTTGTTGATTTTGATATGTTGAAAAAAAAACTTTTTTTTCTAAAATTCTATTATTTATAATGGCTTCCATCTTCCACTTCTAACTCTATTTTGAGTATTATTACGAGGATTTTTAAATTGTGAAATAGGGCGTCCTTCTGGTGATTGAATAACAATCCTATCTCCTTTTACATAAACATAATTACCAGTTTCAGTATCTAAAAATTTTCTTCCTTCTCTTACGATACGATTAGAATCACCAACGCTTCTATGAGCATCAGTTTTTGCTTCTTCTCTTCTTTGCTTGGCATGTTCAGTTGGCTTTTTATTTTCATCATCAGGGTCAGGCATAGGTAACCCAGTAGATGTCTGTGTTGTCTGAATAGCAGCCACTTCGCTTTCATTATTCCCCATGTGTTCGTTCCAAACACCATTCATCGCAGCAAGGGAACTTTCACAACCCGAATCAAATTGACAGAACAATCCACTCCATAATGCGGCATTGCCTGCACTAATGGTTTTTATCGTTTCTCGCCCAGTTTTTTGAATGGCTATAGCTACTCGTTCATCTGCTTCTTTTTGTGCTTGTGTTTTAGGAATATAAATAGGTAAAGGTATGGGGGCTGGTATTACACCACTATTATTCTCCACCGCACTTTGCGCATTCAGGCTGCCTTGCACCGCATTGGCTGTGGTGTCGCCAATCACTGCACCCGTAGCCGTTCCCAACAGATTGGTAATCGCTGTTACGGTCTCTTTCTCTTCTGCCGTTAAGTCGCTGCCTTTTTCTTTACCATATAACCATTTACTGATGTAAGGCACAGCAGCCTCCGCCCCACCTGCACTAATCGCTCCTGCTAGGGCGTTATTGTCTCCTGTTGCTGCAACAGCCGCTCCCAATACCGCATGGGCAAGGATATGGGCAGGTGTGCCTTCTGCATTGTGTTTTTTGAATTGTTGTCCAATTTCATATGACAATGCTGGTGATGCAGTTGCGGCTACTATGCCCGTTGTGCTTTGGGTCGGCGCACTTAAGCCTGCGCTTATCATATTGAGTAATACGCCACCACGCTGCCAACTTGCTGCTTTTTTACGTGCGTCATCCGCTTGCGCTGCCAGTGCTTGCGCTAATTCTCTATTGCCTTCTGCATCAGCTTTTGCCGCTGCTTGGGCTAACTGTTCAGCTTTGTCATTGTGTTCTTTTGCTTTGCGGTTAATCTCCGTCCCTGCTTGTTGGCTGGTTTGACTAAAATCTTGGCTAACCGTTCTTTGTAAATCCAACTCGCTTTGCACCGCTTCTTTATCAAACACGTTTTTCAGGCTGCCCGAATGTTGTTGCGCGGTTTCGCTGGTTGTGTTGGTATATATGTCGGCTTTCGTTTCTTCCGCTGTTTTGCCTGTCAGCTGAATTTGTGCGGCCTCATCTGTAATGCGGATATTTTGGGTGTTGATGCCGCTTTTTGTGATGCTGCTTTGATTGTCGCTGTCATTGCCGTAACCTACTGATGAACTTGTGCCGTTTTTATCGGCTACGGTTTTTAAGTGGCTTTCTTGCGGATTGTTTTGTGCGCCTTGCCCCAGTGTTTTACCGCTGATTGTTGCGCTGGCACCTAAGCCGAAACTTTTTCCTTCGTATCGGCTGTGGTTTTTGATGTCGCTTGTCGTCAGTGTTCCTGTGCTGAATCGGTTTTTGCCGTTATCTTCTGCGCTTTGGCTACTGGTGATAATGCCGCCATCAAGTTGGGTGTGTTGTTTCACATTCACTTGATAACCCGCATCGCCCGCATAAATGCCGCTTTGTTCGCTGACGCTTTGGTGCTCGGCGTTGATTTTGCTTTGGCTGTAATCGCCACTGGCACTGAATCCATAGCCGACAGTAACTTGTGCGCTGGCGTTTTGTTGTTTGCTTCGGTAGCTCTCGCTATCTTGTACGCTTTGAATGGTCAGGTTTTGGGCATCAACTTGTACGCCTTGGCCAATGACTTGGGCGCCTTTGATGGTGCTGTTGCCGCCGCTTTGAATGATGGTTCGGCTACCTTTGTCGCCAATATGGCTATGCCGGTGGGTGATGCTGTCGCCATTGCCATGTCCTTTGCCGACATTGCCGCCTGCGGTAATGCCCAATGACCAACCCCCTTGTCCTAATGATACGGCGACTCCTGCGTTCCAGCCGCTGCTTTTGTTGTTGCTGCGCTCGATGCTGCTTTGTTCGGCTGATTGGAGGTTGATGTTGTTATCGGCAATGAGTGTGGTGCCTGCTTTGCCGGCAACGTCTGAGCCTGTGATGTTGATATAGGATTGTTCGCCTGCACCTGTGGCTATCAGTGTGGTTTTACCACCTGCTTGAATTTGGCTCGCTTGGGCTTGATTGGCTTGAATTTGGGTGGTTTGTTGGTTTTTTTGCTCGCCATAGGTAATGGAGATGCTGACTTGGTTGGCATTGGTTGTCCCGTTGGCTAAGTTTTGTGCACTCTTACCTGTTTGATAGGCTTGCCAGCCTGCATTGGCTGCTGCCATGGCATTGACACGACCATTTTTGCTTTGCCCGACTTGTTTGCTGCTTTGTGCGACGGCAATAGCTTGTTGTGCCAAATCGGTAATGGGCGAACTGAATGCCACCGTTAAGCCTTTTTGTTCATAGGTTTGGGTGGTATTGCTGTTTAATTGGTTGTGTGCCGCTTGAATGTCTATACTTTGGGCATGGATGGTATTGTTGCCTTCCGAGCTGGAAACGGTACTGCCGATTTGTTGGTAGTGTTTGCCTGCCATAATGGTGGTATCGCCTTTCAGGCTGCCTACGGTACTACCTGTATGTTCGGTGCTTTGGGATTGGTTTTCTTGTGTGTTTGTTTTGCTGCCAATCGTGAAGCCAATACCTGCACTCATCAAACCTGATTTTTTGGTTTGATGATAGGTTTCGCTTTGATTATGGGTTTGGGTTGTGCCAATGTGAACATGATTGCCTGCTTGGATATGGGTGCCATTGTCAGAAATGACGTTGCTGCCATGGATGTTGGCATCGTTTCCTGCCTGCAATACAACTTGCTTGCTGTCAAAAGTGCTGCTTTGGGCGGTTTCGTTGTGGCTCTGGGCTTTGTCGGTAATAATCAATTTATTGCCACCACCGCTTCTGCCTGTGTGTTTGGACGCGTCATCAACATGGGTCGTGTTGATGCCTGCGCTGATGTTGATGTCATTTTTGGCAGACACAGCGAGTGTACCGTTTGCGCTGCTGACTTCGGCAGCTTTGGCATTGAGGTTATTGCCTGCTAACAGGTTAACATCACCTTGCGTTTGAATATTGCTACCAATTTCGTTAGTTGAACCGCGAATAACATGGTTATCAGCATCAAAATGGGTTGCTTGATGTTTGCTGGTTTGTACCGTATCTAGGTTAATGTCGCGCCCTGCTTGCAGCTGGGTTTGTCCTTGCTCTGATTGATTGCTGATTTGACTGGCGATGATGTTAATATCATTACCTGCCTGCGCTGCTAAAACACCTTTTTCTGTGCCTGTGATGTAAATACCTGCTATTCGGTCTAGGTGGGTGCTGCTGCTTTGTGTATTTTGACTGCTGGCGGTAGTGCTTTGGCTGTTGATGTTGTTGCCTGCTTGAAGTATCAGGGCATTTTTAGCAGAAAGAGTACCGCCAATATTGTTGATGTCTTGTGTGGCAGAAATGGCTGCTTTTTGTGCATGAACATGTCCACCGATATTGTCCAGTGTATCGGTGTTGATAATCAGTGCATTGCGCCCTGCAATCGTGCCTGAGTTTTTCAGGCTGCCTGAAACGTCTATTTGTGCATTGCTACCAGAGAGCAATGCACCTTTACCGTCTATGTCGCCATTTTTCACACGCACATAAACCTGTGGCACCAACACGGTTTGCGTACTGCCATCAGGAAGTTTGACTTCTTTGTGTACCAACCAAACAATGTCGCTGGTTAGCTGTGCGACTTGCTCGGCATTTAGTGCAATGCCAACCGTGAGATTCATGGAACGTGCAGCGGTTGCGCCATTATCCATTAAGGCTTTGAATTGTGCTTCGTCGTTTTGATAACCATCTAAACGACGATGCCCTGTTAGATCTGCGATTTGTTCATTGATTAAGCGTTGCTCGTAATAACCATCACCCAAACGTTTATGTAGATTGTTGGGGTCTAGTTTGAGGCTGCCCAGCATGTAATCACTACCTAGCCATTGACGGTAGTTGGCAAAGCGTGGGTCGGTTTCAATAAGGTAACCTTTATTGGCTGGGTTAATAATGTATAGACTGCTACTGGGTAGTTGGGTAAAAGGATTGGGTGTATTGGGTAGCGAAATACCGTTGTTTTGTGCAGTACGGATATTATCCCATTGGCTTGTCGGTAAAGCTGTGCCTTGATTAGGTGCGTTATGGCTTAATGCTTGGCTATGCGATTCATAGGCAAATGAACCCAGTGAAATGTTGCGGGTGATTTCTTTTGGCAAAATATAGTTTTGTTCGCTATGTCCTGTTTCATCGCGTCCTTTACGATGCGCACGCCAGTAGTTGTGCAACTTACCGTTTTCGCTGAAGACTTTCTTCTCGCCAAAGGTTTGCTCGTTATGCAAACCGTCTTTTTCTGTTTGCACAATGAGATTGCCACCAGCAATGATTTGGCTATCGGTATTAAATACTTCTTTACCATCAATGGTTAAATCATTACCTGAAATGATTTTGGCTGGCGCGGTTTGGGTAACTTGGGTTTTTTGGGTGACTTTTTCATAATCGTATTTATGCCAATTTTCATGATTCACACCATCGGGCGTGTGTAAATGGTCTGATTCATCGTTGTACACAAACCAACCCAATGCTTGCTGTGTACCTTCTCGCAATAATTCGTGGCGTCCAAATGCTTCGTAATCCACAATATGCTCACGCCCTGTTTCTACCAACTGCGTTTGCAAATGCTCATTGGTATTGAGCAGCTTTTCTACGCCTAAACGCATTTTGCCGGCGGCTTCAATGGTGGCGCTGGCATTGCGTATGCTTTTGGCTTTTCCTATGGCTTGACCTTGGGCATCCAATGCACCGCCAATTGCCATGTCATTACCGCTGTAAATCAGGCTGTTTTCACGGTTACTTAATTGATGAACCCCTAAATTCAGGTTTTCTCGTGCAGCAATGGTGGCACCTGTGCCGTTTTCATCTTGATTGTCTAAGCGAGTAGCCGCAATAGCGATATTGTCGCCATAAATCCGACCTGTACCGATATTATTCACTTGCCCCGCTTGGATTTTGGTTTGTTGTCCGTCAATCAAGCCACGGTTGGTTAAATTGTGCTGCGCGACAATATTTGTTGTGCCGCTTGATTGGATACTGCCTTGCGCTGCATTATCAATGCTGTTCGCTTGAATCTGAATGTGTTTTCCAGCTTGTAAAGTATGTGAATTTTTCAGGCTGCCTTGTGTGTTGAATGAAAGTTCATTGCCCGCTACAATGTTGCGCTCCACATGGAAATTATCTTTTAACACAATATCGAGCTTATTATTAGCTGCAAGCATACCATTGTTGGATAAAGATTTTGCCTGAATAACAACATCGTGACCCGATTGAATCTTGCCGTTCGTGTTATCAATGGCAAGGGTGTACTGCCGACCATCGTTAATGGTCAGTTGTTGATTGGTCGCGATTTCGCCATTTTGATTATTCAGGCTGCCTGAAACGGTGAATTGTGCATTTTCAACAGACAAAAGTTTGCCTTGTTGGTTTTCTGCCTTTTGGCTATGGACAGTCAGTTGTTTTGTGGTCGTGATGTTGCCGTTTTGATTGAGCAGTTGCTGACTTTGGATATCGGCTTTATCTACGGCAATTTGCCCTTGGGTATTGTCTAAGATTTGCCCTTTTGTTGTCAGTTCTCCAACAGCAATATTGCCCGAATTGCGTAAGCTGTTTTGACTGGCAATACGACCACTTTCGCTAAGAATATGACCCGCATTATCCAAATGACCAACATCGAGATTTAAATGCTTGGCTTGAATTTCTGCTTTTTGCGTATTATTCAGGCTGCCTGAAACCGCTAAATCCGCTTTTTCTGCCGACAACAATTGACCATTGGCATTATTCAGCTGAGCGGTTTCAATCGCTAATTGTTGGCGTGTTGTGATGTTGCCGTTTTGATTATTGAGATTGTTGGTTTGAATATGGGCTTTATCACTGATTAACGTCCCATTGTGATTGTTAAATGCCGAACCTTTGGCGTTTAACTGATGAATAGCCATTTGCCCTGCATTGTGGAGACCGTGCTGAGCAGTAACATTTGTTTGACCATTGGCAATGATGTTGCCTGAATTATTCAATGCCCCACGCGTTTGGATTGTCCCATCAGCAAAGGTAGGTGCATTTGTGATTGAAGTAGAAACGGTTGCGCTACCCATACCTGTGGCAGTTGTGGGTGCGGTAGCTGATGAATGAGAAGGTGTATTGTGGTGATTGCCTGTATGGTTGCCTGAATTATTTGATGCAGTCGGTGTTGTGTCTGGCAAACCGATTTTGCCACTATTGCTTAATTGACCATTGGCTTGAATATGCAGTTTTTGTGAACCTGTTTGTGCAATCGTACCTTGATTATCCAGTGCGTCGGTATGAACAGCCAAACGTGCTGCTTGAATATTGCCTGATGTTTGGTTTTTCAGGCTACCTGAATTGTGAATATCTAATTCACCGGAAGATAATACTGTGCCTGTGTTTTGAATGGATTGACTTTGAATTTGCGTACTTTGTTGTGAAGCAATCGTACCGCTGTTTTTAACGGTTTGACTGCGGATATTGACTTTGTGCGCCTCTGAATGATTCGCGTCTTGTGCATTTGTGGCGGCAATCGTGCCGCTATTAACCAACTGCCCTTTGGCATCTATCGCCACATTGCCAGCTGTGGCAAACAACTGTCCTTGATTGCGAATGCCAGCTTGTTCAGTCGTGCTGATTAAAGTGATTTTATTGGCATACATCCCACCTAATGCACCTGTATCAATGGCAAACATAGGTGCATTTGCGCCTTGGGTTAATGTATTGGCAGCTGCATTACTTTGAATGTGCGAATGCACATCACCTGTTGCCGCCACATCATTTTGTCCTGCCACCACCCGAACATCTTTACCCCAGATTGGCGCATTGACTTTGGTGTGATAACTGAGAATGCGGGTGTAATCCGTATCTCGTGTATCCAAACCTTGTCCATGAATGGCCACTTCGCCCGAACGGACTTGAAAGCCTGTTAATGCACCTGCTTGATATTGTGGTGTACCTGTGGTCAAAGTCGCACGAGAAGCATTGATAAAACCACCGCCATTGACTTCAATCCCCACTGGATTGGCAATCACTACTTCAGCCCGTCGTCCACCCACTTCAATATAGCCATTCAGTTGTGAAGGATGGCTGCTGTTGATTTGATTGACAATCACCCGAGCTTCGCCCCTTGCCAACCAAGGATTGCTTTGAATCCAGCCACCTAGCTGTGTTTGCACATTACCACGACTGTTATTTAAAATCGCCCCTTTGCCATTCACATCAAACTGCTGGTACTGATTGACAGAAACCCCTGCCGAAGTAGGGGTTTGAATGTTGATTTGCGGTGTGCCGTTACCTGTTTGCAAAATCGTGGCTTGTTGGGTTTTGGGCGCATGTTTATCAGCAACAATGCCTTGCGCATGGGTGATACTTGCTGTACCTAGAGCTAAAAACAGGGAAAAGCCCAATAGGGAAATGGAGAATGCGCGAGAACGAAGAGCAAAACCGTTAATAGGATTGGTTTCAACATGAACGCTGCCTGAATCGGTATCGGCACAGCTTTTACCCTCGCGCTTGGCGGTTTCGGCAACAACCATCATACAGCCGCGTTTGCGGTTGAAGATAACGCGATAAAGGGTTTTATTCATGAGGAAACTCCTTAAATAACTTAAATTAGTTCAATATTGAGAACATGGCTAGAACATTACGGTTGTCATTCAATTAAGCAATTGGACTTTCTGTTAAACATGTTTTATAAACAGTCTATTACTTAAATTTAATGGCTCTTATCAAAGCATAATAATTCTTTAACGTAAATTTAACAACATTCGCAAAGCATAATTTATGTAAATGAGTAGAATAAAATGGTAAAAATATGTAATCAGCTCGACTAAAAACCGCTAACGCTTTTTCCATTCAATCATTTGTCTTACCAAGCTTAGCAACTCAATTCGTTCTTCTTCTGCCAATTCCTGCAACAAATCTTCCAATTCCCTCACTTGGTCGCGCACCCGAGTGCTGCCTTCATGCAATAAATCTGCCGTTTCACAACCAAAAATTTCCGCTAGCTCAACCAATTCGTTCCACCGTCAAACCAATATTGCCACGCTCCAAACGCGATATGGCATCAAGGCTTAAATTCAAACGTTCTGCCAACTGCGCTTGCGTCAATACGATCGTGACACTTTTATTGAGGAGTC